>JBEBHM010000707.1:0-4535 GCA_040080875.1 Pirellula sp. | reverse complement strand
CGTCTGGAACGTGCCGACGATTGGCTGCCAGCGCGGTGCTGTCAAAGAATTGAGCGTGCTGGGAACGTATTCATTCGCCTTTTCGAGGACCGTGGGATCGGTGGGGTTCATCTGTGTGCCGTTGAGTGCTGCGTTGAACAGTCGCGCCGCTTTCTTGCTTTCCGGCCCCCAGTTGCCGTCCACGAAAAGCTCCGTCTGGTTCAAATCGTAAAAGCCAAGATGCTTCAACCGCTGCTGCGCCCGCATCCGTGCGAGAACGCTCGGACCACTTACAACGGCATGCGGCCCCTCGGACGAGTAGCCTTTATTCACGACGATTTGGAAGTCACGCAATTGGCCATCGATCGTGGCTCGCCCGGCAAGAGTTCCCTGGAATCCGGCCGAGGCTTGGTCATCATCGAGCACATTTCCGACGGTCTTTGGGACCAGGTAGAATCGGCCGGTTTGGGAAGTCGGAATGCCATGTGTGCGAAACGTAGTCACGATCTTGGCGTCGTCCGAACCGAACTTTTGCAAGTGAATGTCATCCAAAGCATCGACGACAAGGGTATAGCCAGGAAACTCCAAATTGGAAAAACTCGTGCCTCCCAAGAGCAGTTTCAAATCGACTTCGATCACGTCGCCGGTGCGACCTTCAGCGGTTGCGATCTTGAAGAAGTGATCCAGGTTCCCTGTCAGAGGCGTTCCAGAAGGACTTCGTAGTCCGTTGGGGCCAGCCGCATTCAAGCGCAGCCGATATTCGCTCGGGGGCAATTCTCCAGAACAGACACTCTCGAGTCTCAACTCATTGGTCAACGTGGAATAATAAAAATGGGGAAATTCGAAGGTGCCGAATCTTATGCTGAGTGGCTGATCGTATTCACCGGTCGGCCCCTTGCGCCGCAGCTCGTAGTTGCTATCCAGGCGCGCAGTCGCAGGATCGAGCGGCTGGCTAAAGGTAATCCCAAGCACGCGAACTCTAGCTTCGTCACTTCTGAAGGAGGCGACAGTCGGCGAGGGAATTGCAACGCTTGGATTGACAGCGGCGGCAGCGTTGACAAGCCCGTGTCCCAGGCCGCCTGCGAAGCGTTCGTTGCCAGGAACCGCATCGACGTTCGTCGCGGTTCCCAGAAGTCGCTCCACGACCTGATCGCGGGTCAGATTGAGATTGTGCGACCAGACGAGCGCCGCGATGCCAGCTACTTGTGCCGCCGCAATGCTCGTCCCCGTCTGAACGTCGTAGACATCGGTCGTTGAAGCTGGATCCCACGTTGTCGTGAACTCGGTTGCTCCCAACGCGACAAGGTCGATGCCGCGACCGTAATTGCTGTAAGTTGCGAGTCTATTTTGTCCTACTAAGCTTGCAACGGTAAGCGATTGCCCGAGCACGCCACGATCGGGATCTGCATCGCCTATTTCGTCCGCGCCTCCGTTGCCCGCGGATTGAACGACCAACGCCCCCTTTTCGTACGCCATGTCGAGGGCCGATTGATACAAAAAGTCGCCTACAAGATCGTCGGTGTCCAAACTGATGTTGATGATCAAGTGACGCACCGCAGGACGATTTTTTTCGGCGATCTTGACCGCGGAGCTAAGGGCATCGGTCAATCGGCTGAGCTGTACGGGCGTCCTCGTTCCCGTTGACACTCGCAACGGCAGGATGCGCGAGGTTCCCGCCACGCCGACGGTGCCTACCGCGTTATTGATCCGTGCCGCGACCATACCGGCAACGTGAGTGCCATGTTCCGGTTGGGGATCGGTCCCCTTCACAGGAGAAGGATCGTTATCGTTATCCACGAAATCCCAACCGACAAAATCATCGACTTTCCCGGTCTGATCCTCATCGCCGTTGCCTGCCGGATCGTGCGTATTGAAAAAGATATTCGAGGCGACATTCGCCGGCGGAGGGAAAGTTCCCGGTGCCTCGGAATAAAAGTCCTGATGCCGCCAATGAACGCCTGTGTCAATAATCGCGATCAAGACTTCAGGACTGCCTGTTCCAGCGATATCCCAAGCGGCTGGAATGTTGCTTTCCGAATAGAATTCTTCGCGATATAAAGGGTCGTTGGGCATCAACTCGGGTGCAAGTTCAACCAAATAATCCGGCTGTGCCCATTCCACGAAGTCGAGAGGGCTGAGAGTCGTCAAGGCCTCGCGAACCGCGACGTCGGCAGGCAAGGATACATCGCCCACCGTCAAGTAGCTTCCGTTTGCACGCTGATAGCTGTAGGCCAGTTCGAAACCCTCGACGAGTGGCTCAAACGGCGTCCGTTGCGATTGACTCGCCAAATACTCACGAGCCTCCTCGCGGGTCCCGAACTCGGCGGGAGTCTGGAATGCCATTGCGATATGGTCGGAGGCGTACGTCCTACCGGCCAGTTCCGCCTGATCCAAAAGCGTGGACCAGTTATGCCCGGCCAACAGCCTGCGTGATTCCAATTTCTCGATGACGTTGTACTGGCGAATAAAATTTCGTCGCCAAGCCCGGCGTACTCTCGCCCTAGCATTCGAACGAGTGGATCGGCCAAACCACCAGCGGAATAGGCTCTTCATGAATTTAGCTCCAACAATCGGGTGTCCCTCAGCCTGTCATGGTGATCATTAAGACTAAATCGTTCGACCCTATGAAATTCTTGTAGTTCCCGGCCGACGGCCAAGCACCAGATCGCATAAGTACTAATGCGAAAAACGGGAGACCATCAGCTCAGAGAAAGCAGGTCTTTTTTTCAGACGTTGACGTAGTCGTCGAGAAACTTGTAGCCGAAGTCGCCAAGACTTCCGTCGACATGATCGAAACTTTCGGCGACATAACACATCCCACTTCACACATATCAGGCTTTCCGAAATCATGAGATTTTTCATCAATCCATGAACCTGTACGCAATCGCTTCTCGCATTAACTTTTGCGAGGTCTTTACCACTAACCATATCGGGGGGGCGAGATTGGATCAATTGCCTGCGTGTCGGGGGAACTTCTCTACAATAAGAAAATGCTAATAGAACCCAACCATGACCGAATCGAAGAAATTCTGGTTTCTGCCTTGCAGATTACGTCTGACAGTAGCCGTCAGGAATTCGTATCGCATGCATGTGGTGAGGACATCGAGCTCAAAGCAAATGTCGAGCAGCTGATCCACAATCATTTGCAGGCAGGCAGTTTTCTCGAACCAAACTTCGGCACGTACAGTTCAGGTGAAACTGTACCAGACCGAACGGTGACGAAAGAACTAGTTGGACAAATGCTTGGACCCTATCGTCTGATTCGCATGATTGGGGCAGGCGGGATGGGGGCTGTTTATCTCGCTGAACAAGAGACTCCGATCCGCCGTCCGGTAGCGATCAAAGTCATTCGCAAGGGACTTTCTACTGCCGGAATCCGCGCACGTTTTGAACACGAACGGCTTACGCTGAGCCTGATGGACCACGCCAATATCGCGCGCGTCGTTGATGCCGGTTCGACACCAGACGGAGATTCCTTTATCGCAATGGAGTGTGTTGAGGGTGATGATATCACCGTTTTTTGCGACAAGGAACGCTACACCATTCGCCAACGCATTGAATTGCTCGTTAGCGTATGCGAAGCCGTTCAACACGCTCATCAAAAAGGGATTATTCATCGAGATCTGAAACCATCGAACGTACTTGTCGCTAAAAAAGACGGTCGTGCTGTGCCGAAAGTCATTGACTTCGGAGTGGCTTGCGCGACCGATTCTAGCTTGTTGGATCGAGAGCGAGTTACCGAAATCGGGCAGATCATTGGCACGTTTGAATATATGGCACCGGAGCAAGCCGACTGGGGAAACCTCGACATTGATACTCGAGCCGATGTCTTCGGTCTCGGCTCGCTGCTATACGAATTGTTGACCGGCTCGACGCCAATTCCACAAGAGAGTTTCCGAAAGGCCGGGTTTAGTGAACGGCTCCGACTGATCCGAGAAGTCGATCCAGTTCGGCCCAGCGAACGGTGTTTGCATTCCAAGGATGTTGCGGACATTGCATCGAACCGACAAACAGGGATCACGCATTTGCGACGACTGATTGCCAACGAGTTGGATTGGATAACATTGAAATGTCTTGAGAAGGACCGATCGCGCCGGTATGAAACGGCGAACGCACTTGCGCAAGACCTGCAGCGCTATTTGGATGGCCAACCTGTAATGGCTGGCCCACCAACACTCTCCTATCGATTCAAACGATTTGCTGTCAGAAATAGGGCCTTGCTCGCTGTTGCCACAACCTTCGGGCTGTCACTCATCGGTGCCGCGGGAATCGGTACTTGGCAAGCCGTTCGACTCAGCCACCTGCACCATCAATCAGAATTAAACCTCAAGGATTCAAATCGCAACCTTGACCTCGCCATCAATGCCGTCGACAAGTTCTGCACGCAAGTCAGCGAAGACTTACGCTTGAAGGAACAGGATCTTCGGCCATTACGCAAGGAACTGCTTTCTACTGCCGTTGATTTTCAGAAACAGCTGGTCGATTTACGGAAACGAACCGGTGAGGCACGTATCGAACTTGCTAAAGCGCATTTTCGACTCGGCGAACTTTCGAAG
>JBEBHM010000706.1:0-4537 GCA_040080875.1 Pirellula sp. | reverse complement strand
GCGACATGGGCATCATCATGACTGAGAACATCTATCGCCGTTTGGCTGCGGAACCTGAACGCCCGTATGCCGAAGTCGTCTATGAGGCTGCGTGCGAAGTTGGCGGTGCCATCGTGAGTGCCGTGTCCAACACGGTCATTTCCTTTATTCCCGTGTTTGCACTGACTGGTCCGGAAGGGAAGATGTTTCAACCACTTGCCTACACCAAAACCTTTGCCGTCACCGCCTCGGTGATTCTCGCGATCACGGTCGTCCCGGTGCTGAGTTACTACCTGTTCAGGCCGGTCGTTTGGTCGAAGCAACGGTCACTCTTGGTCGGTTGTGTAGCTGGGTTGCTAACGATCGTGACGATGCGTTTGGCGATCGCGTGGGGACTAGGACTGGGCGGCGTCTGGATCGGCTGGCCCACCGCAGTCGGAACGGGATTGCTCGTCACAGCGCTGGTCTACCGAATGGCCCGCGAGCGTTTGCAACCACTAGAGAAGAACACCGTCTCGCGAGCGATATTCATTGTCTACAAACCAGCGCTGCGCTGGGTGCTGGCGAACAAGGGGACGTTTTTGATGCTGCCCGCCATGGTCGTTTTGATCGGCATCTCTATTTGGCTTGGCTTTGACCGCATGGCCTCTCCGCTAACGGTCACGATGCAAGCTGCCGGACTGGAGCCCACCAAATGGACTGCTTGGCAACGTCTTGAGCGCACCTTTCCTGGCATCGGTCGCGAGTTCATGCCGCCGCTCGACGAGGGATCGTTTCTGTATATGCCCTCCCTGTTACCTTCGGCATCGTTGACTCAAGTGCAAGAGGTGCTCGCACAACAAAACATTTCGCTGAAGACGGTCCACGAAGTCGAGCATGTGGTCGGCAAAGCCGGTCGCGCCGAATCGGCCATCGATCCAGCCCCCATCAGCATGATCGAGACGATTGTTACGCTCAAGCCGCCCGAGCAATGGCGAAAGATCACAGAGAAACGCTGGCACAGGGATCTTGTGTGGCTCCATTGGTGCCGACCGGTGATTCGCCGTATCTGGCCTGAAGAACGCCCGATCCGAAAGGACGAAATTTTGGCGGAACTCAATCAGAAGGTCGCGATCCCCGGTGTGCTGCCGACATGGCTGCAACCGATCCAAACGCGCATCGTGATGTTGCAATCTGGCTTCCGCGCCATGATGGGCGTCAAGATTTTTGGTAACGATCTTCAGGAAATCGAGCGCGTCGCGCTTCAGATGGAACAACTTCTGAAGAAGGTACCCGGTGCGGTCGATGTTGTTTCCGATCGACTTGTCGGCAAGCCGTATGTCGAATACGAGATCAACCGCTTGGCCGCTGCACGCTATGGCGTCAGCATCCGCGACATACAGGACATCATCGAGGTCGCTATCGGCGGAGAGCCGCTTACGACTACCGTTGAAAAACGAGAACGCTACCAGATTCGAGTTCGTTACCCCCGCGAATTGCGAGAACGCTTCGACGATCTCGAAAACATTCTTGTACCAACATCCACGGGAGAGCACATTCCGATTGCGCAGGTTGCTAAGCTAACATTCAGTATTGGTCCGCAAGAGATCAAGAGTGAGAATGGTCTGCTGGTCGGCTACGTCACGTTGAACACTCGCGACCGTGATGAAATCAGCGTTGTCGAGGACGCCGAACGCCTGTTGCAATCCGAGAAAAAAAAGAGCGACGAGTTGATCGCGGCGGGGCGCGCGGCGGAAGCTTCGTTGGTCGTCCCCACGGGCTACTACTGGACATGGTCCGGTCAATTCGAGAACCAGCAGCGGGCCATGGCGAGGCTATCGCTGTTGGTCCCCATAGTTCTGTTATCGATGTTTTTTTCGATGTACCTCGGCTTCGGCAAGTGGTGGCTGGTGATCTTGGTCTTTGTTGATATCGCGATCTCATTTTCGGGTGGGTTTATTGGCCTTTTTTTCTGGGGCAGTAACCTGAGCGTCGCTGTCTGGGTCGGGTTTATCGCACTGTTCGGCGTCGCCGACGATGACAGCATCGTGATGCTCACCTACCTCGAAGACCTTTCGAAAGAGAAGCCGCCGCAAACTAAAGAGGACATGCGAAGTATTGTTGTGGAAGCCGGTATGAAACGCATCCGCCCGTGCTTGATGACATCCGTCACGACCATCCTTGGCTTGGCACCGATCTTTCTCGACAGCGGACGTGGATCCGACGTGATGCAACCGATGGCCATTCCCAGCGTCGGCGGCATGGGCGTCGCTCTGATCACACTGTTCGTAATCCCTTGCATCTACTGCTTGGTCAAGGAATGGAATCTACCCTTGAAAAGCCAACGGATTCCGACGGAGTGAATCGGTCCTAGCGGTTGTGACGTCAAACCGGCATGGCTTAGATTTGTCGGTTTGAAATTCCGATAAAACGGTTTGTGCAGCTTCCAATCGCTTAATGTTTGGATCAGCCGCAGTGTTTTTGGATCAGCTGCAGTGCGCTAGCACCCGGTATTATCACCAATAACCAGACGCTAGAGCGTTCCGGCTGATGGCGTAAATCGCTGTTGTTTCAATAGCGAATGGGCTTTCATGGAAGGGAATCCCGATTGACTCATTCGATTCAAGAAATTCACAATCGACAGATTTTCTTAGTCGTGACTGTAATGGTTGTAGCGATTGTGGGATGTTCGAGCCCCCAATCTCGCAAGCTTGCGGATTCGAGAATTCGACTCACTCCTAATGCAATATCCCCTCCGCAGAACAATACAGGGGAAACGCCAGTTTTGGCCGATCGGGAATCTAGCCCGATCACTGGTTCGGTAGTCTTAGCCGCAGCGAGTGTGTTTGCGATAACTGAACAAAGTGAACTGCGCAAGCCAAGCGTCGCTAACGGGCAGAACGAGAAAGAACGCTCAGATCAGAAAACGGACGGGGACGAAACCGGCGACAGAGAAGAAGACAAAGTAAAGCAAAAGGAAAAGGGCAAGGACGAGGCTAAGAGCGATCGAAGTGTAGAGAAAGAGCAGAAACTCCCGTTGCAGTTGAGGGTCTAATTCAACAGGCGATTGCCGTTCATCCCAAACTTCAAGCGGCTCGATCTCGGATTGCGGCGACGCAATTTCGTATCCCACAGGCGCGTGCCCGACCGGAACCGATGGCGGAAACTATGTTCTGGCCCATCGCGAACAACGCCCAGCAATTGGCCAGCGGACGAATGACGAATCAGATTTCATTATCTCAAACGGTCCCCTGGGCAGAGAAACTACAAGCCCAAGCCGAAGTCGCTGCCAGAGAAGTCGGAATGGCCCAGGCAGAAATGCACGAGATCGAACGCGAAATCGCTGAATCGGTGCGTATGGTTTACTATGAAGTTTGGTTTTCTAGTCAAGCGTATCGAATTGTCGAGGCAAATCGAAACCTGGCGGAGCAGATCGTTAAAATAGCCCAGAATCGATATCGCTCAGGCGGTTCGCAACAAGACGTTATTCTCGCAGAATTGGAAGTCGAGAAACGCGATCTGCAACTCTTGGAACTCGCCAAACAACGCGAAGCGGCTCAAGCCGACTTAGCTACGTTAGTTCAACAACCATTGGCGTTCTCCATCGAAACCGAGAGCGACTTGAAGCTCCACGATATTCCGACGCAACTCGACACGCTTCTGACAACAGCCAAGCAATGTAACCCGACCCTGCAGAGTTTGGCATGGCAAATCCAGCGAGACTTACAAAAGCAAAGGCTGGCAACCCTGCAAAAATATCCAGACCTGACCTACGGTGTTCAATATGGCATGATGAGTACGAGTCAAGCGATCAGTCCAGCAGCCGATGGCATCGACAACATTAGCTTCTCGGTTGGAACGACTCTTCCTATTTGGAAAAAGAAGATTCAAGCCGGAATCTGCCAAGCGGTCTCCGAGAGAAATAGCTCAGCGCAACTGCACCGGTCCGAATGGAATTCGATCGCGGGTCGATTGCGTAGGCTCGTTGGGCAAGCCCAATCGCTGGACAAACAACGATCGCTCTATGTCGAGAAAATCATTCCAAGGGCAGAACAAGCCTATGAAATCTCGCATTCCGAATACACGGTTGGCAAGGCTTCGTTCATTCAATTGATCGATAATTTCTCGGAAGTGCTCTCATTGGAAGTTGAAGTCGCGAGGGTGGAAGCAAACCTGGCCGGCGTCTTAGCCCAGATCGAACGAACCATCGGTTGCGATGCAAGTGACGATAATGTCTCTCGCTAAATTCTCGGAAGACTCTCACCCGTACGGTTCCAACGTACGCATAAAAAGAAGGGCGGACATTCCGACATTGTTACAGTGACAGTTGAAGCGCTACGACGCGACACATCTGTGCCGGACGAACACATCCAAGTTTCCGCCTCGAAAAATGTTACCGCCGAATGCTTATCAGGCGAGTGGAAGGGCGACTGATAGGTGAACCGGATTCGCATATTCCGTGGGCGATTTCAGTAGCGAAATCACCAGCGGATTCAGGCCCACAGTTAGGCTCCAATTCAAGCGCAAGGTCACCCGAGTGACCCACGGTGGGTCGCATGTGGGTCGCATCTGCCGGATG
>JBEBHM010000087.1:0-16944 GCA_040080875.1 Pirellula sp. | reverse complement strand
TTTGAGCGAAACCTCAGTTTCGAATAATGTTTTCATCGAAGGGGAAAGTGGGTTTCAGGAGCCAGAACGTCCGCCTCGGAGATGCGGACCTACGTTAATCCGCCCAGTGACCGATGACGGTATGCAGGCTAGAGTCCTCTTCAACGTTGGGGATGCAACGTTGAAGGTAGGGAGCATGTTCACCAAAAATGATGTAGGTATTGGCCAGCGTCGCCAAGGGAGTCCCTAAACGTATGTCGGACGAGCTGATTATCGTGTTGTCGCTGTCGCTGTAGGAACTGGTCTTCAAGCCAAGGTTTGCAGCCCATACGTTTTCTTCTGCAATTTGGCCGGTCATATTGTTGCGGTTTCGATTGAAAGAAAAAATATTTCCAAAGAACTGATTCAAAGAAATTTGATCCGCCGATGGCGCGTCGGCTGGCGCCAACAAGGGGCGCGAGTGGTAATTCTTGAGAATGGTCGCGATCGCGTCCAAGTTGGACTCTTCGGTAAAGTTGGCGACTTGGCCATGCGGAACATCTTTTGCGACAAATGCATGACCAGCAGAGTCCAGAAACAGTGCAGTGGTCCAAGTGAAATCGGATTCGTTGACAATTTTTTTGGCGTGGAGGATGGGATCCATTTCTTCGCTTCGTCGGAAAAGCTGCAGCTTTCGCACCGGATGCGTTATCGAATACTGCGCCTGCATTCTCGGAGGGAGCAAGCCGACATAAGTTTGAAACCCGTCTCGATCCTGTTGCTGGCTGTCGGGCAAGTCTCGACTTGAGTTGATGGTCAGAGGGGCCACTTGTGTATCTCTTTGAAGCACGATGCCTTGGCTGGGGACTCTTGCAGCAAATAAAGATTGACGCGACCAAACCATTCCGTCACCATCCGAATCCAACAATGTCAATGAACGCGTTCGCGATACCGCCCCCAGACCATCCTTGAAAATCCCGTAGCCAAACAGCAGCATTGTAAAAAAAGCGGCAGTGACCGGCATGGAAACTACGAGCCAAACACGACGTTTGTGCTGATTGCACCAAAACATCAGTCCAGGCACGACGATGCCCACAAACAAAACCACGAAGGCGAGAAATGGAATCACTGGTGTGCGTCCCACGGACGGAATAAGCCATGTCCAGTAGTCGTCACCAATTCCCGACTTGAACCTCTCCATGCGATTCACAGACAGCGTTTTGGAATTATTAAGCGTTTCGACTGCCAGTGCAGATGAATCCCGCCGGTAACGTGGATTGAGATTCACGATTCCAAATCCATGTGAAATCGTCATCGGTGCTACAAGCGGATCGTCGACGGTCGCCGTTGCGACAATGTGGCCTCGGTCGTCGATGAATTTGGTGGCTGTCGTTTCGACACACGACAATTGAAAATCCAAATACGCGCGGGCAACTTCCATCAAGTCTTTGGCAAGAGTCTCTGCGAGGTCGACTGCGTTGATTGCGACTACCGGTCGGCCATAAGAGTTGTTCATCGGGTATGCCGGCGAACTTTCAAAGGCGGCTTGCGAGTGGCTCTTGTAGAACTTGTCCCAGACGGTGTCTACCAAGGCGTCATAATCTGCGGCAAGATCGCCTGGCTGCACTTGCGGAATGGACTTGACGGGATTTCGGTTTTTGCGTCCCTCCAATTGCCCGTACTTCCTCCTTGGGTCAAAGTCAATGAACTTCTTAACGGCGTCGAGCGATGGCACTTCGCTGATTTCGAGCACACCACCGGCCATGGCGTATTGATTGATGCATTCCCGCGAGTCGGGTGACAGAATCGAAAGGTCGCCCATGGAAATCGAAACTTGATCCAAACCGCTGTAGTTCAGCCAGTTGTTTGGCAACTTCGTCGCATCCGCAAAGCTGCCGATGTTGCTGGTTCCCGTGATGAATTCCGTTTGCGAATACCATTTGCCTGTCTTGTTCATTTCGTCCATCGCGGCTTGTCGTTTGCGGTCCCCGGTGGACGACGCGAGGCTGATGATAACCAGATCGCGGTACAACTGAGTTTGATTTCGTGGTGGCCAGTAGTACAAACGGTGCCCCCCCAACCTTCGGCCATTGAGAGTCACAGACAGATTCATCAATTGATTGTCCATTAGATTGGCCAAGACCTCGCCCCTTGCTTCGGTGGCTCCTTGTTCGATTGGAATTTCGATTACGACGCGCGGTCCGTTTTCGGAAATTCGATCCGAGGAGGAAATCGAAATCTTGAGGATTCCGGTTGACTTAAACGCAAGTCCTTTTTGAGGTATTACGCGGAAATGGATCGGACAATAGCCTGCGGATTTAGCAAACCAATTGGGAGCCGAAAAATAAATGGTGAGGTCACCGGTAGGGCCATTGCCATGCGTAATGACGTGCTCAGCCTTGAACTTACTAAGGTCCAAATAGCCTTGTCCCGAGGATTCAGAATTCGGCCAGTTCAGTAGCAATAGGACGATGGTAATCGAACGTAACGCAGCGCTTTGAAAATTGCCGGTCACTTGATGACTGCCCGTCGATCGAACAGCAGTGCAAAGACGATTCTTTCGAACACCGACTAAGTTGGCGCACATCCCGATTTATCTTTCAGTAAAATACGTATTCGCTTTTCGTCGACAAGCGATTCTTTTGCGTCACGGAGCTACAGTAAATCCACTGCGTCGCGGAGCGTCGCAGCTACAGTAAATCCACGGCGTCGCGGAGCGTCGCAGCTACGGTAAATCCACTGCGTTGCGGAGCGTCGCAGCTACGGCACATTCTCGGCGTCGCGGAGCGCCGCTGCTACTGTAAATGCGTCGCGGAGCGACGTTGCCACATGGATTACGCCTAGTTTATAGATTCGGACCGAAAACCGCAAAGAAAGACAATACGCTGACTCTACGGTACAATCCTGGCCGTTGTTGACCCGCAACGGGTGAGAAGTTATGCTGAATGCGGCTAAATGCGTTGCATTTGCCCCGCATGTGGTCTGTTTCGAATCGTAACAGTCCGCAGTTGTTCGAGCGTGGGTCGCACATGCCGAGTGCGACGGATCTAAGCGACCGACAACATATTTGCGGCCCCCACGAGTCGAATCTATGCTTAGCGAACACAAAGCCGCCCGGAATTCTCGTATTTGATACCCATGGAGTAAGTTCTATGTCCATTGGCTTTCGAAGTCACGCATCGATTGCGGTGCTTGCCATTCTCGCCTGCAGTTTCGTCAGATGTCGGTACACCGAGGCTGACGAACCTAAGCCGGGCACGGCAGTACCTGAATCGGAATTGAGCTTTGCCAAGGATGTGCTTCCCATCCTTCGCGCTAATTGTTTGGGTTGCCATCAAGACGCCAAGAAACTAGGTGGCTATTTGATGACCACTTATGACGGCTTACTCGCCGGTGGAGAATCGCAGTCCAAGGCGATTGTTCCTGGCAAATCGGTTGACAGTCATCTTCTTCAGCTCATCCAACCGGTCGACGGCAAAGCGGAAATGCCAAAGAATGGCAAACCTCTTTCGTCCGTAGAGATAGAGACCATACGTCGTTGGATTGATGCGGGTGCGATCAATGATGCAAAAACTAGAGGACCGCGTTACACGCCCGATCGTCTTCCGGAGTATTCGCAACCGCCGACCGTAACGGCCATGGATTTTTCCAAGGACGGCAAATGGATCGCGCTCAACGGTTTCCATGAAACTCTCATCTTTACTACCGAAGACTGGAAACTGTACAAACGCTTGGTCGGATTGAGTCCACGCATCGAGTCGGTTCGGTTTTCGCCGGACGGGAAATGGTTGGCCGTCGCTGCAGGCGAACAAGGCGTTGCGGGAGAACTCCAAGTTTGGAACGCCGAAACCATGCAATTGGAACGCAGTCTACAAATCGGCTTCGACACACTCTTTGGCGTGAATTGGTCTCCGGATTCTTCGAAGATCTCTGTCGCCATGGCGGACAACACGGTCCGCGTTTTTAACTTAGAGGGCGAACAAGTCCTATATCAACGCTCGCATGAAGACTGGCCTCGAGCAACCGTCTTTACGGTGGACGGCAAGCACCTTATCTCAGCTAGCCGAGATCGAACAGTCAAACTCATTGAGGTCGCAACCGAGCGATTTATCGACAACATCACTTCCATTACGCCCGGCGCATTGCGGGGAGGTGTTCAGGCTTTAGCTCGGCATCCACAACGCGATGAGATAGTGGTCGGAGGCGCCGATGGCGTCCCACAGATCTATCGCACTTTTCGCCAAACGGCGCGTGTGATCGGTGACGATGCAAACTTGATTCGTCAAATGGATCCAATTCCTGGACGCATTTTTGATGTCGCTATTAGCCAAGACGGCAAGTACCTTGCGGCGGCCTCGACGGTCGACATGCAAAGCACCGTCCGCGTTTGGTCGTACGATGTCGATGGAAAACTGCCGGCCGAGATCAAGGCAATCCAAGCCAAAAGAGTTGCTGGATTATCGGCCGAGGAAAAAAAGAAACTGGAGAGCTATGTTACCGAGCAACCAGCCGTGGTTGCCACATGGACTATTCCAACCGCAGCGATTTATGCGGTTGCGTTTGATTCGTCGGGCCGAATTGCTGCAAGCGGTTCCGACGGATTGCTCCGCGTCTGGAATTGTGCCGACGCTTCCCAAGTTTGCGAAATCGATACGACTCCCAAACGAACTTCGATGTCCGTCGACTCCGCGAAACTCGCGGATTTGAGGAAAGCGAGATTGGCGGACATGGCCTCGGCTCACTCCAATGCCCGCAAGACTCCGGAGTCGGTCAAAGAACAATATGAGTTTCCGATTTCCCGCATCGCATCGATCGATATCCAGCCCAAGTCGTTGGAGTTTACGCATTGGAACGATTCGGCGCAGATCATTGTTTCGGCAACGCTGGATAACGGCGAGATCCGTGATGCGACTCGAATCGCATCGTGGAGTTGTGCGTCGAATGGCGTTTGGTTGTCCGAACGCGGTTGGGTGCAACCATTACATAACGGCGATTGCGAGATTGAAATCGGACTGGGGGGTCGCAAGGCTTCGCTTCCCGTTCGTATCTCGCTGGACGCCAGCAAACCGATTAGCTTCATTCGCGATGTGAATCCTGTCTTGTCTCGAATGGGTTGCAATTCCGGCACTTGCCACGGTGCACAGGCTGGCAAAAACGGCTTCAAACTTTCATTGCGCGGATATGACCCGGTTTACGATGTTCGCTCGTTGGCGGACGATTTGGGTGGCCGGCGCATCAACCCATCGTCGCCCGACGATAGTCTCATCATGACCAAGCCGCTCGGACTTGTCCCGCACGTAGGGGCTAAGCTGTTTGAGCCAGGCGACAGTCAAGCTCTCATCATTCGACAATGGATTGCCGAAGGAGCCAAGATCGACACGGCTGCACCTCGCGTTTCTCGCCTTGAATTGTCACCTGCCAATCCGATCGCACCTATGCCCGGAACCATTCAACAACTTCGGGTCATCGCAACTTATGCGGATGGATCCACTCGGGATGTGACACGCGAAGCCTTTATAGAAACTGGAAACGGTGACGTGGCGTCGGTGATCGACGGAGGCCAAGTCCAAGCCCTTCGGCGAGGCGAAGCGCCGATTTTAGCTCGTTTCGAAGGAGCTTATTCTGCGACCACCCTGACCGTGATGGGTGATCGCTCAGGATTCGCATGGGATCACCACCCCAGCGATAACCCGATCGATAGCTTGGTTGCCACCAAATGGGAACGGATGAAGATCAAACCCTCTGAGCTTTGTAACGATACGGATTTCCTTCGCCGAGTCACGCTTGACTTGACTGGACTGCCACCCTCGGCCGACGAAGTCCGAGCATTCGTCGCGGATTCGACTCCCGTGGCAGAGAAACGAAACAAGCTCATCGATTCCTTGTTGGCCAGCGAATCGTTTACCGACCATTGGACCAATAAATGGTCCGACTTACTGCAAGTCAACTCGAAGTTTCTAGGGAAACAGGGAGCCACCAAATTCCGAGATTGGATTCGTGAGGGTGTTGCATCGAACAAGCCGTACGATCAATTTGTCAAGGAAATTGTGACTGCTTCGGGCTCGAACAAAGATAACCCGCCTGCTTCCTATTTCAAAATCCTTCGAACGCCCGAAGACACGCTGGAGAATACGACTCACCTATTCTTAGGAGTGCGTTTCAATTGCAACAAATGTCACGATCATCCATTCGAGCGATGGACTCAAGATCAATACTACGAGACGGCAGCTTATTTTTCGCAAGTCTCACTCAAGAAAGACGAAGCGTCCGGCAAGGATACGATCGGTGGCACGGCAGTCGAAGGTGCGAAGCCACTTTACGAAGAAGTCTCCGATAGCGGCAACAACGAAGTCAAACACCAGAAGACAGGACAACCCGTTGCACCTAAGTTCCCATTTGATTGCGAATTTGAATCCCCTGCGAACAATGCGCGTCGATTGCAGTTTGGTGCTTGGCTTACCAGCCCAAAAAATCCGTATTTTGCCCGCAGCTTTGTCAATCGCATGTGGGGCTACTTGTTGGGCAAAGGGCTGATTGAACCGATCGACGATATCCGGGCTGGCAATCCAGCCAGCATCCCGGAACTATTGGCGTTTCTCGAAAAGGACTTTGTCGAACACAAATTCGACGTTCGCCATTTAGTTCGCACGATATGCCGTTCGAATACTTACCAGCTCTCGATGAATAACAATGAGTGGAACAAAGATGACGATCGCAATTACTCGCATGCTATGCCAAGGCGGTTGCCTGCAGAAGTATTGTACGACGCCATCCATCAGGTCACTGGTTCTAAATCCAAGCTGCCGGGGATGACGCCAGGTGCTCGAGCCGCTTCGCTTTCCGATGCCGATGCCGGATTGCCGGACGGATTCCTGAACAATCTCGGCCGACCACCCCGAGAAAGTGCATGCGAATGCGAACGCTCAAGCGAGTTGCGGTTAGGTTCGATCATGGCGCTCGTCAGTGGGCCTACGATAGGCTCTGCTATTTCCGACAAAGACAACACGATACGGAGCTTGGTCGACAAGGTTGCCAACGACCACGAACTCATCAACGAGCTTTTTCTGCGCGTACTCAATCGACCTGCGCAAACGACCGAGATCGATGCCGCGCTATCCATGTCGAAAATGATCGATGCCGATCACGCAAAGCTTGCCAAGGCTCTTGAGGAACGCGAAGCGTGGTGGAAGGATGAAAAGCCCAAACGCCAGCAGCAACAGGACGCGGGAAAGTTAGAAGCGGAACAGCAATTGGCGCTCCGCATTGAATCGATTCGTGAGGAACGAGAGCAGGCCGAAAAGGCTCGAGTCGAACGCCTGGCTGCGGCCGAGGCAGCATTGCAAGAGTACGAAAAGAATCTTACTGCCAAGTTGGACGAGTACCTGGCGAAATCCAAAAATGGACCGACCTGGCAAACCTTGGTTGCCACCAAATCCGAATCGACCAACAAAGCGACTCTTTTCCCTCAAGCGGACCGGTCAATTCTTGTTACCGGCCCAGCCGACAAGACGACTTATACCATCCAAACTGTTGCCCTCGGGAACGAGTTCAATGCCGTGCGGTTGGAGGCGTTGTCGTCCGAAGAGCTCAAGGGCAAAGGCCCCGGGCTCTCGGCAAGTGGGAACTTTGTCGTAACCGAACTTGAGATTTTTGTCGGATCGCCCGATAAACCAAAAGAGCTGCGACAAATCAAACTGACCAAGGGGTTTACCGACTTTGATCAGGGCGGATTTTCTGCCGCTGCGGTCATCGATGACAAGCCACGGGATCAAGGAGGATGGGCAATCAACGGGGCCGAAGGCACGGATCACTGGGCCGTTTTTGCGACCAAAGAAGCGGTCAAGCTTGAACCGGGAGATATCATTCAATGGCGCATCCATCAGTACCATAACGCAGAGAACCATCGTATGGGACGATTCCGGCTGAGCGTTGGTACGTACTCGGGCGAACTGACGCTGGGGCTTTCCGAATCACTCTACGCGGTGGCTCAAGTCCCGAAGACGAGCTGGACTGAAGCTACAACGAAGAGTTCCTTTCAATACCTCCGCGTATCGTCGGCCGAAGGTAAAAAACTGTCCACCACGGTCAACAAGGAAAAACAACCGCTGCCCGAAGATGAACTCGTTGCGACCCTCAAGAAACGCGTCGAACGCCTATCCGTACCCTTGGTAGATGATGGCCGATTGGTCCGAATGCGCAGCGATGTCAAGGAAAGCGAAACGCAACTAAAACAGCGAAGGCTAACCATGGCCGAAGACATCATGTGGGCGTTGATCAATAGCCCAGCATTTTTATTCAACCATTAGTCAAATCCGTAGATTCCGGGCGAGCGTCGTTCGGCTACAATCAGTCACCCCGTTTTGATCACCATTCATTGCAATAAGGCAGAGGTTCAAATCATGTTTCGAATAGTCGGCAGAGCAGGCAAAGATTTGTGTGATCCTCAACTCACCGTTTCTCGCCGCGATGTACTGCGGGTCGGTGGTTCGGGGCTATTCGGCTTGAGCCTCGCAAACCTTATGAAGTTGCAATCGGTGCAAGCCAGCGAGTCAAGCTCCAAGGCCCCGGGTTGGAACAAGGCCAAGCGAATGATCATGGTCTACCTGCAAGGTGGACCGAGCCATCTCGATCTGTGGGATCCGAAAGAAAACGTACCCGACAAAGTTAAAAGCGTCTTTAAGCCGATCTCGACCAAGATTCCTGGCATTCAGTTCACCGAAAATTTGCCCAAGCTCAGCAAGGTCAACGATCGATTCACCATGATTCGCTCGATGAGTTACACGCCCAACGGGCTGTTCAATCATACGGCTGCAATTTACCAGATGATGACAGGCTATACGACGGACAAAGTTAGTCCATCCGGTCAGCTTGAACCTCCGTCGCCAAAAGATTTTCCAAACTTCGGCTCCAACATCGTCCGCTTGCGACCTGCAGACGAACCGATGTTGCCGTTCGTCACGCTGCCTCGTCCATTGCAAGAATCCAACGTGGTCGGCAAAGGTGGTTATGCTGGTTTCTTAGGCAAATCATACGATCCGTACACGTTGTTTCCTGAAGGAGACGACATGGATTTGAATAAGATGGATCGTATCAATGTGAGCGATCTCCAACTGCGACCTGAAGTTTTTGCTGTTCGGTTGCAGCGACGCGCCGCATTGCGAGATTTGATCAATGCACAGATGCCGGCCATCAATGCCGCTGTCGAGAATCAGCAATTAGATGAATATTTTTCGCAGGCTCTTTCGCTGGTCGTTTCTGGCAAAGCCCGGGAGGCGTTTGATTTGAGCCAAGAATCAGAAGTCCTTCGCGACGCATACGGTCGCAATACTTTTGGACAAAGTTGCTTGCTCGCACGCAGGCTAGTCGAAGCCGGAACGCGCGTCGTCGAAGTTATCTGGCCTAAGGTTGCCAATAGTGACAATCATTCGTGGGACCATCACACCGATTTGTCCAAGCGGATGAAGAATCAATCTGGTCCGATGTTGGATGCCGGCCTGTCAGCTCTCGTCGAGGACCTGGATGGCCGCGGAATGCTCGAAGATACGCTCGTCGTCGCGGTCGGTGAATTCGGTCGCTCTCCCGAACGTGGTGTAAGTACAAGTGGTAACGGAAACTCGGATGATGGACGCGATCACTGGCCCTATTGTTACACCGCAGTGGTTGCTGGTGCGGGTATCAAGCGAGGATTTGTCTATGGAAAAAGCGATAAAACCGCGAGTGCTCCCATCGAAAATCCGCTCCACCCCGCGCAGTTGCTGGCAAGTATCTACCATGCGTTTGGAATCGAACCGGAAACGATTGTCTACAATCACCTCAATCAACCTCGTGAATTGGTTAAGGCGGCTGCGGTTACCGAGTTGTTTGCGTAGTGCAAGACCTGGCATGCTGAACAATTTCCGGGCTCGCTTGTCGCTAGTGCCAAAGGCCTTAAGTCCCTTCTCGGTGAGTATGCGTATTGAGCCTAAGGCGCTAGCCGATTTCTTGCGGCTCGGCTCGGCTAGCGCCTCAGGCTCAATCCAGCAAACCGGAAAGAACATCCGGATTTTGGCGATTGCGATTGCCTGTGTGATCCTTGTTGCTCCGAGATTTTCGAACGCATTCGAAGAGCCGCAACTTGTAGCCGGTAAAAAATTCCGAGCAAACGATTCTCTGAAGCCTGAACCGGAACAAAATGCGGACGCGCAGGAGTGCTTAAAGGGACTCTGCTGGGAATGCGAGGGATTCCAAGTCGACCTGGAGCCTTCCGACGGAAAGAACGGTGATTGGCTCGTGCGATTTCCAAGTCCCGTGGTTTCTGGGGATGACATCAATGACCGGGTGGCTGTCGAATGGTATGTCGCCAAAGATAAAAACAAAATCGCAATGCAAGCCCCTGCAGCCGTGATTGTTCACGAGTCGGGTAGTGGCATGACGGTCGGACGAGTCATAGCATCCGCCCTCGGTAGAAAAGGGGTGCACGCATTCATGGTTCAGTTACCTCATTATGGCCATCGTCGCGGTCCCTTAGGCAAGCCGACGGGTGATGGGCTTGTAACAGCGCTCAAGCAAGGGATCATGGACGTGCGCCGAGCACGTGATGCAGTCGCCTGTTTGCCGTTGGTCGACCGCTCGCGAATTTCGCTTCAAGGGACTAGTCTAGGCGGATTCGTGGCCAGCACAACCGCAGGCATGGATCGCTCATTTCATCGCGTGATGTTGTTGCTTTCGGGTGGTGACCTTCACGGAGTCATGATGAATGGAAAAAAAGATGCTTCTAAAATGCGAGACGAGCTTGTGAAGAACGGCGTGTCGATGGATCAGATGAAGGAATATCTGCACACGATTGAGCCGTTGCGGCTCGCGCACCGAATAGATCCGGCCAAGACCTGGTTGTTTTCGGGTGAATTCGACGATGTGGTTCCGCTCGAAAACGCGAAAATTCTAGCAAACAAAATACCGCTCGATTCAAGTCATCACGTCATCATGCCGGTCGACCATTATTCCGGCGCTCTCTTGTTGCCATCCATCGTACAGCAAATGTTCGAACAAATAGTTGCGCCAGAGTAAGCCTAGCGACAATCCTATCGGTTTGCCCGATGGTATTTTTAGGTTTCGAGCTAACGGGAGGCGGTCTATGCTGTGAAGCGAGAAGCTTACTCTGGCAGACTGTATCGGTTTTTCCGAAAACTTTGGCGATGTCAGTTTTTGAGCTATAAGGCGATTGAATCGGTCGATCCAAAGAGCACGTCGGCACCGGTTTTTTCGGACCCAGCGAAATCAAACGCATCGATGCATCTCGCAAGATCGATGTCATCTGCAACGTCGACGGTCGCGATCTGGGAAGCGTTGCCAAAGAGATCGAAAGCCGCGTCGTCAACGAAGTCACGTTCAAGCCGGAATATCATCCGGCGTTCTTGGGAGAGTACGCAGAGGCCAAAGCTTCTCGCAATCGACTGTTGAGTCTAACGGCATTTTCAATTCTCGGAGTCGTACTTCTTCTTTACTCGGACTTTCAATCGACCCGCGATGTCCTGTTGATCTTGACGACACTCCCGTTTGCACTAGTCGGCGGCCTGGCTGGTACCTTCATGAGCGGTGGAGTCCTTTCGCTCGGGTCGCTGATCGGATTTGTGACCGTCTTGGGTGTCGCTGTGCGAAACGGCATCATGCTGTTGGATCACTATCGCCATTTGCAGCGTGAGGAGGGAGTGGCGTTCGGTCCAGAATTGATCATGCGAGGCGCTGAGGAGCGACTCTCGCCCATTCTGATGACTGCCCTGACCACGGCTCTCGCACTCATTCCTTTGTTGGTAACCGGGAACAAGCCAGGTCAAGAAATAGAATACCCGATGGCGTTTGTTATCTTGGGGGGGCTCACGACATCGACCCTGTTGAATCTGTTCGTGCTCCCATCGCTCTGTTTGCGGTTCGGAAGAAAAGGCATGAACAGTGCCGTGTAACCATTGCACCCAATCGTACTCGTACTCAATGAAATGGTACTCGTGCTCGATGGTGTGGTTCGAATCGAGTGCGAGTACCGCCGATGGCTGAGTAAGAGTACAAAAACCAAGGGAATGTAATCAAGAATCGTAGCGGATACCGGCGTTCGGCGAGAAGTGTACAACAACCTTTCGTGTAGTTCGTGTCTTTCGTGGTTTAGGAAATAAGTCTTTGACTGTGTCGAACGCATCGAGGTTTGAAGTTCGATCGCCTTCTAACTATCGGTTTCGCCGAAATCTACCTGGCGATGAACCGAAGTGCCTTTTGAATACAACGCTCATGTATTCAGGATGCTCGAAACCACATCGATCGGCGACTTCCTCAAGTGTGAGATCGCTCTGAGTCAGCAATTGGTGAACCCGAGACAGTCGAACCGATAAGATCATCTCATGCGGTGTTTTGCCGGTCGCTTTGAGAAATTGCGATTCCAAGCTGCGGCGCGACCTGGCGACATGAAACAACACATCGGACACTTGAATTCCATCGCATGCATGATTTCGAATGAAACGAATGGCTTCGGCAACATTCGAATCGGACACGGCCGTAACCTCGGTCGATTGGCGTTGAACGATCCCAATGGGTTTGAGGAGCAACGAAGTTGCTTGACGAGCCCGAGTGTTCGTCGTCCGAAGCACACGACCGCGGGAATTCATCAGTTGGTCCAATAGTTTGGCGGCAGCATAACCAGCTCCTCGTGCGTCGGGCTCAATGCTAGTAAGGGACGGGTGGCACAAATCGCATAGGATTGCGTCATTGTCGACCCCGACGACGGCAATGCGTTCGGGAACCGGTATGCCTAAATTCCGGCATATGTCCAACACGATTTGGGCTTGAATGTCATAGGCGCACAGCATGCCAACTGGCTTGGGGAGCGATTTCAGCCACGCGACCAATTGGTCATGTGCGGAGTTCGTTCGATGCGAACGGAAGGGGGATTCGGTTTGAAACGACTGGACTTCAACCTCGGCTCGTCGGCATTCCGACTCGAAATGTTCACAACGCCATTTCGACCAATTGAACCCCTGGGGACCACAAAATGCGAATTGACGAAACCCTCGTTCGTAAAGATGTTCAAAGGCAAGTTTGGCAATGGCAGCGTCGTCGGTCTCAACCCAAGGCACATTCTTGATCCCTCGAGACGAACTTAGATCGACGATGGGGACTCTGAGCCGAGAAACCGAATGTGCGATCACTGGCGTCTCGATGCGCGCAATGACTCCGTCTCCCTTCCAACTTCTCAGCCAAGTAGGTGGTGCCGCGCCGCGTTCCTGTTCGGGTAGAAAGATCGACCAATTGTCCCGTTCACGTTGATACTCGGCGATCCCTTCCAACAACCCCCGCGCATAGGCGTTTGATGTTTCGACCAGCAATGCAACCGCTTTGCGTTGTTTTGTTGATTTGGGCATGAGATCCTTAGGAATTAGGAAATGGGAAATGGGAAATCCTGGACGTAATAAATCTCAATTTTTTTGCGCAATTTATCATGGTCAATTTATTAAAAAAGGACAGACTAGTGATTCGAATACAGCATCCATGGACCGGTCGCCACGCGGTGTCGGTCAGAATGTTGGATATTCCGCTTCCTATTCCACTCACTTTCGCTAAATCGCATGACCGAAAAGAAATTCAATGTGGCCATGGTTGGACTTGGATTTGGAGCCGAGTTCATTCCCATCTATCAACGGCATCCACTGGGCAATGTTGCTGCCATCTGTCGTCGAAATGAAGCGGAGTTAACCCAAGTTGGAGATCGATTTGGAATCGCCAAGCGTTACCGAGAATTTGAAAAGGTGCTCGAAGATCCTCAAATCGATTTTGTCCATATCAATTCCCCAATCCCGGACCACGCTTGGATGAGCATGCAAGCCCTGAAGGCTGGCAAGCATGTGATGTGCACTGTGCCGATGGCCACCACCATTGCGGAGTGTGATCAAATCTGCCAGTTGGTGGCAGACACCGGCCTGAAGTACATGATGGCTGAGACGGTTGTCTATAGTCGCGAGTTTTTGTTCATCAAAGAGATGTATCAAAAGGGTGAACTGGGCAAAATCCAATACATGGCTGCGTCGCATCCCCAGGATATGCAAGGTTGGCCAGAGTATTGGGAACGCATGATTCCGATGCACTACGCGACGCACGTGGTCTCGCCCGTGTTGGGGTTGGTGAATGGTCGAGCCGAATACGTCTCCTGTTTCGGTTCGGGTACGATCAACGATGAACTGGCCCAAAAATCGGGCAACAAGTACGCCGTCGAATCGTGCCACATCAAGATCAAAGACAGCGACATCTCAGCCCACATTTGG
Source organism: Pirellula sp. (assembly GCA_040080875.1). GTDB lineage: Bacteria > Planctomycetota > Planctomycetia > Pirellulales > Pirellulaceae > JBKCUI01. The sequence continues at coordinate 2,704 of JBEBHM010000087.1, read as the reverse complement.
CGATTTCTGTTTGATACGGCCCGGCAATATCGAGAGAGTTTTGATGTTTACGGAACCAAGAAGAGTTTTGAGTGGTCGCTCGTCGAAGGCAAGCCGCATGTGCTGCACACCGCCAAGCTTCCCGAGCACGAAATCGCCAGCGAAGTCACGGTGCCAGACTTTGCTCACCTTTTGCCCGAGCCGATTCGCATGTTCACTCAATCGATCCAGGACTCCGAGCACCTTTCGTTTATCCAGGGGGGCGGACATGGCGGATCGCATCCGCACTTGGTTAATGAGTTCTTGAACGCATTAGCACAAAACCGAGATCCATGGCCAAACGCGGTTACCAGCGCCAACTGGACTTGCGTTGGGTTGTGTGCTCATGAAAGCACCAACCAAGGTGGGCAGATCATCAAGCTCCCCGCGTTCACGCTGCAATAACTCCTTACCAATTATTGGAATGGATAGAAACTACGTTCGTCCTCGACTGAACCCAAGTTTTCAACCACTCTACCATTCAACCAATCAACCAATTACGGACCCACCCAACATGCGTACCTCAACGTTTTCAGTTGTTGTGACTCGCGCTCTTTGCTCGCTATTTGCCTTGATAACCCTGCTCCCAAATGGACTCGTTGCACAGGATCGCACCAAAGTCATCATGCTGGGGGATCGAGGTCACCATCAACCCTCATCGCTGTTTCGAGCGATCCAAAAACCGATGTCGGATGTCGGCATCGACTTGGAATATAGCGAAGATCTGGAGGGCACGCTCAATCAAGACCGGTTGGCAAAATTCGATGCGCTTTTGATTTATGCCAACATCGACAATATCAGTCCGAACCAAGAAAAGGCCATGCTGGACTATGTGGCGGGCGGTCGTGGCTTGGTCCCACTTCACTGTGCGACTTTCTGTTTTCGCAATTCGGAAGCATACATTCAACTGGTGGGCGGTCAGTTCAAGGAGCACGGCGGCGAGCGTTTCTCAACGCACATTGTCTCGCCGAACCACGAGATCATGAAGGGTTTTGGCGGGTTTGAAAGCTGGGACGAAACCTACGTCCATCACAAACACAATACCGAGAATCGCATCGTGCTCGAGGAACGCCGACAGGGGAAACTTGCCGCGGGTACCACAGCCGAGCCATGGACTTGGATTCGAACGCACGAAAAGGGAAGAGTCTTTTACACGGCTTGGGGCCACAATCTGGATACGTGGCAACAACCCGGTTTCCACAATTTGCTTGAACGTGGCATCAAGTGGAGCGCAGGGAAGTCGCTCGCGGGCGTGGCATCCTTTTCCGATCGCAAACGCTTTCCAATCCCCGAAATGACAACCATTCCGATGGACCTTCCCAAATTCACTTATACCGAGGTTGGGGGCAAGATTCCGAACTATACGCCGGGGCAGAGGTGGGGAGTCCAAGGCAAACCGATGACCCAGATGCAGAATCCACTCTCACCGCAAGAATCAGTGAAACACTATGTTACACCGAAGCAATTTGAAATGAAGATTTGGGCGTCGGAGGTGGATGCAAATTCGACGGCTCTAACGTATGCCGGTCTCGCTGGCAAACCGATAGCCATGACGTGGGATCATCGTGGTCGACTTTGGGTTTGCGAAACCATTGACTACCCCAACGAACTACAACCGCCAGGGATGGGCCGCGATCGGATTCGCATTTGCGAAGATACCAACCATGACGGTGCGGCCGACAAGTTTACTGTCTTCGCAACCCACTTGAGCATCCCGACCGCGATGGTCTGTTATCGGGGTGGCGTCATTGTGCAAGACGGACAAGTCACAGTCTTTCTTAAAGACACCAACGGCGACGATGTAGCCGATATGCGTCAAGAATTGATCACCGGTTGGACCATGGGAGACACACACGGCGGAGTCAGCAATTTTCAATATGGATTGGATAATTGGATTTGGGCAATGCAGGGTTACAACGACTCTCTGCCCATCATCAACGGAGAACCGCAACAAAGATTCCGCCAAGGATTCTGGCGATTCGCCGTCGAGCCGAGTGTTTCAAGCGATACTGCACCTGTGTTCGCCTTGGAGAACGGCAAAGCAAAGGAAAAACGGACGGCGGAGTTTGACGGCCATTCCATTCGCGTCTCCAAACTGGAGTTTGTGCGATCCACCGACAACAACACATGGGGATTGGGTCTGAGCGAGGAAGGACTCGTCTTTGGTTCCACAGCCAATGGAAACCCCAGCGACTTTATGCCGATTGCCAATCGCTATTATGAGAATGTAAACGGATGGTCCACCGAAGTGCTCAAAAAGATTTCGGACACGCACTTGTTTAAGGCCATTACGCCCAATGTTCGACAAGTCGATTGGCATGGTGGCTACACTGCGGGTGCAGGGCACGCACTTTATACAGCTCGAAAGTACCCAAAGAGTTGGTGGAATCGAGTGGCCTTTGTTTGCGAGCCAACCGGGCACTTGGTTGGAACCTTCGTACTCGAACGCGATGGGGCTGGTTATAAGAGTACCAACCCGTTCAATCTCGTCGCAAGCGATGACGAATGGACCGCACCCATCATGGCCGAAGTTGGCCCGGACGGAAACGTATGGGTTCTGGATTGGTACAACTTCATCGTCCAACACAATCCAACCCCCGAAGGCTTCGTAACGGGCAAAGGTAAAGCCTATGAAAACGAATTGAGAGACAAGAAATACGGGCGTGTCTATCGGGTGGTTTACAAT
>JBEBHM010000086.1:0-16971 GCA_040080875.1 Pirellula sp. | reverse complement strand
TCGTGGAACGAACAATGGATGGGATATCCTATCGGCCCTCATTACTCCGATAGTTCCAACATCGACAATGCGCATCGACTTCAGGGAAAACTCTTTTTGATCGTGGGCGAGATGGATACCAACGTCCCTCCCGAATCCACGATGCGATTCGCAGATGCACTTATCCGAGCAAACAAGGACTTTGATCTGCTAGTAATTCCGAACGCGGGGCATGGTATGGGAGGCGCCTACGGACAACGTCGGATGCACGACTATTTTGTCAAGCACTTGATGGAGGGAGTGAAAGCGGAGGCGCAGGCGAAACAGGCCTCCGTCGAAAAGACTTCTGGGGTTATCACGCCTGTTGGAACTTCTACGTCAACGGACTTGTCCACACCTGCATTGATCGCCACGGATGCTCAATCATCTCTTGCGATTATTTCGCCACCTGAATCGTTTTTCTCGTTGGTACGCAAGACGCATCAAGACAAAGCTCGATCCTTTTATAGCAAATATTTGGACATCTGCGGACTGCCTGTGGTTGCGTCCAAGGACGTAGACGATCAAGCCTTGCGGCGAACCCATGACATCGTCAGCCATATGCTGGCTGGCCGGCCCGACATACTTCAGGCCATACAGAAAAATGGGATGTATCTCATCATCATCGGAAAGGACCAAGTCTATACCGACATGCCTGAGTATAGCGATCACCCGAATCCGGCATTCCAGAACGAGCGAGTCCGCGGGACCGGGGGAAAACCAACCAGCTTTGGAGAAGAGAATCTGCTTAGCCTTGCATTGGATCGCTACGACGACGAGAGTATTGGCGTCCATGAGTTCTGCCATACGATCGACGGCGCATTGCGGAACATCGATCCCACTTGGAATGCGCGATTACGAGAAACATTCCAAAATGCCAAAGAAAAGAAACTCTATGAGAGCGCGTACGCAGGATCGAATTCGGGAGAGTACTGGGCCGAGATTTGCCAAGCTTACTTTGACTGCAATCGAATCAACAATTGGAATCACGGCCCAATAGGAACCAGAGAGCAACTGAAAGTCTACGATCCGTTGGGATACGAACTGGTTCGCACCACATTTCGACTCACCCACGAGACAGATTGGCGATATCGATTTCCGCGAAAGCTTCCAATCGTCGAATCGCCACCTCCGAAACTAAAGGTTGATCCCTACTATACGAAATTCTGTTGGGCGAGAGAGTTTACCGTTGTAGGGCGCGACGCAAGCGACGAGTCTCTACTAATCGCTAACGACATCATTCGAAAGTTGTTTGCCTATCGGCACGATATCCTCAAAGCACTCATTGCATCGGAGACAAAACTCGTCGTCTTGGGCAAGCAAGAATCGTTGGCCAACTTACCAGAGCTAAAAAACAGTGCATCCTTGCGAGACACCACAGACCTTGTCTCGCGATTCCTAGAATATTCTCCTCAGCGCAAGCTTTTGGTGGTTGGGGAGGAGAATCTTGTTGCAACGCGAAGCCCCGACGCCGAACAAGACAGTCACTTGATTTATCTACTGGCCGATGCCATCTACAAAATAGCTGGCACCAGGCCGATCGATCCAGATTGGGAAAAACGTCCAAGAAATGTTTGGCAGCAGTACGAACTTCGTGTCGATCGATTGGATCTGCGGCTTGACGAGTCTTTGAAAAAGCTTTTTGAGAAGCAGATTGCGACGGGCAAGTGGCAGGGCACACAAGCGATTCATGGTCGGCGAGAATACTGGACGAACGGAGTCGTGGCTTACTTCGACGCAGTGGGACACGCACAACCGCCGGTCGGTTCGCCGCGAGCCATCCGGACGCGAGAAGACTTGGCTGCTTACGACTTAGAGCTTTACGAACTCATCAATCGGGCAATGGCATACGACAATCACGTCGACTGGCGCCTGCGATAAAGCCAATCGAGGCATAGGCTTCTCTAAAACGCCTGAACGTGCGGCTTTTCAATCTGTCATTCAGACTTCCAACTTCTGTCGCTTCGGTCACAGGGCGAACCATGAGGCGGCGATGGTTGGTATCGATACGTTAGCAGCCGTAAGTTCGCCGCCTTCAGAGGGGAGCATCCGTGACGATCGCCGTAGTCGCTTAGCCATCGAGCCTTGTTCACGCACCGACACGCGGTACGGTGGGGTCCGTCAGCTGCCACCAACAAGGAATGCTTCGAGCCGCTGTTTCAAACCTCGCACTTCGCACTTCCAACTTCAACCATGAGGCGGCGATGGTTGGTAACGATTCGCTAAAAGCCTAAAGTTCGCCGACTAAAAGGGAAGCAGCCTTGATGAATCCAAAGAATAAAAATGGCCTGATTCTCTGCTTTTTTGTTGCGTTTTATTGAAACGGTACCGGACACCTTTTCCAAAGGCCCTAAAAATCAAGGCCGAAATCGTCTAGCTCGGACACCACCTCTAGCAGGGATGCGTCGATCGCGCCGCGCTCTTTGCGGACTTTGTTGCCAAAGACTTGATCCACCGAATATGCCATAGCGTTGCCTATTGTGGATGGTTCGCTCGCAATATGCTCTGGCGTTCGTTTCGTTCCTGGCATCAGATCCCATTGCATTAGGCTATCAACCCCGTTTTCGCTATGGTTGTCTTCCAATCCCAGTTGATGACCAAGCTCATGCAAGATGACCGTCATCAAGTCCATCGACGATGCTTCGTCGCCATGCCTATTCCAACCCCAACCCGCCGCGTCATCGTCGATCTCGATGCGATCCGCAAAGCTCTTTCCCAAGTACGGCGATGCGCCGAAGTCGGCGACGACGATCGGCGTCGCACGCAAAGAGTCCAGCTCTCTAGGATCGATTCCAGCTTCCGCCCATACGCCGATCGATTGCTCAAAGATCGCTTCGAGCTCGGACTGTGTCCATGGTGCTGGTTTGGTTCCCGAACCGTTCACTCGATATCCAAGAGCTGAAGTAATCGGGCTACCACCGCGAGGGGCTGGCGGATTCGTGGGCGTCGCGCTGGGCAACAGAATCGTCCCAATCGATCGGACAAAGTTGACATCGCTCGGATTGATGATGTTGTTGGCTGTCACGTCCATCCAATAGTTCGATGCGTTCGCAAAGACCGTGCCGAAGCTTCGCAAAAGATTGACGTCGCTTGGATTCGTCAGGCCATTGCGAGTGACATCGCCAGGCAAATAGTGGAATTGGAAGTTCAAATCTCCACCAGCTCGCTCGTCGCCGCTGGACGCATACGTGTCGAGGGAGGTCGTCCACTCTCCATCGAGATTCAAGCTGCCACCATCGGCGATCATTCCAGCACCGAGCGAGATCAGGAACTTGCCCGGTTGCAACGCATTGCTTAACGTCCATGATGCGGTCTTGGTCGCTGCATCGTAGACATAGCCTCCCGCAGTAAATGCCAAGTCGACGTTATTGCCATTGAGCAATCGGATCGCACTAGAATTGATGATTGCATCTTCGTCAAAACTAACGGCGATTTGATTGATCGTTTGCCAAGCGAGAATGCTGGAATTGGCGATTTGGCTTGCACCATCCTTCAGCCGGAAGCCGCCAAACGTTGTTCCTAAGTTGTTGGTTTGCAACATTGACAGGTAGTTACTGCTCCATCCGCTCCCTTTGACGTAAAGCCCCGTGACTTTAATGGGCGTATTCTCAACCTGGATGTTGAAGATCTTTTCGAAGCCAGTGCCATGGTTGTCGGACGTCTTGACTCGGATCGAATGGACTGGTTGGGTTTCGAAGTCCATTACTTGAGCCAGTTGCAACTCTCCACCCACAATCATGAACTTGGAGTTGTCTGCCGATCCAAGACCCGGAACCAACGAATAGGTGAATTCGCTCGAATCGATGTCGGTCGTTAAGAACTTGCCGACGGTTGTGCCCACCGCTAGCTTTTCCTTGACGAGGGAATTGTCGAGGATCGTATCGGTCGGGGGATCATTGACCGGCAACACCGCAATCGATGCAGCCGACGTTGTCAAGCTGAGCGAATTAACGATCAAGACGCTCGGAAGTACCGAGGAGCCAGCAGGAAATGCGTCCGCTTGATCCCACGCTTTGTAGACGACTCCACCGGCATTGCCAAAGAAATTGGCGTTGGGCAAGAATCGAATGCGCGTGGTTGCGTTGGAGGCAAGCAAGAGCATTTTACCGCCAACGAGTTGAGGTTGAATCTGCGCAAAGTTCGTGCCATCCGTTGTGTATTCCCAGACTCCGTTCGTCGTGTCGGCGGCCGAAATCGCAATACCGACTCCTGGCCCATCGGAATCGCTTACTCGTCCTGCAAGCATGGTCGATACCAAGGTCCCTGGATTGGAGGACGCAGTGATGTCTTCATCGATACTTGGGAAATTGTAGATTCCGTTCAACGCGGGTGCATTGTTTTCCAAAACAATAGAGAACAATGCGTTGCTATTGTCGTTTAAGGCCATCGCATCGTTTCGCCGAATGCGAACGGAATAGTCGTTGCCAGCTGCTAAACCAGTTGGAACCACCCAACTGAACACGCCTGTGTCTTGAGCGGCATTCGCAATCAGCATGACACCCACCCCACCCTTGAGCAGCTCGATACGGTAGGTGGCCAAGCCTGTATTCAAATCGTGCGCGGTCCAGAGGATAGAGTAACTATGGTTGGTAATCCAGGCTTCGCCTCCGTTCGGGCTCAGAAGCGACACAAATGTGGCTGCGCTCTTGGACGCTTGACTTGTGTTTCCATACGCACCGACGTTGATGCGGTTGCCGTTGGGAGCTGGTTCATTGGAGAAGACATCACCTGGGCTGCCGGCGTCAACCAGCACTGACAGGACTGCATCGCTGACCCAGGCTCCCGGATTCGATATCGGAATTCCGGTCCCATTGTTCGTAGCAACTGGTGCAAGCGAACCACCACGGAAACTGCCTGCGGTGCTCAAGAGATGGAAATCGTCGTCGCGACCATCTAGTGCCCCACTGACGTAGCCAAGCACACCGTCGACACCCAGCGGATTAACCAACATGGGGTCCGTGGCGTAGCTACTGAGATTGGTAGACGTAATGGTTTGGAATGCAGACACCGATGCAATGTTGCTGCCTGCCCAATTGGCCAGGTTGGCTGAGTTGGTCAGGTAGAAGGCGTTGTAGTCGCTAGTTGCCCCAGCAAATGCCACAGGTGTCGTAAGGATACCCGTTCCACCGTCCACCCACAGGATATTGTTGCGCATTCGCATCGATGTATTGTTATCCATCATGTGCATGGCAATTCCGTTTTGCTGATGAATCGTATTATTGATCACATTCGAGATGTTCGTTCCCTCAAGGGACAGTCCGGTCGCGGTGTTGTCGTAGATCAGATTGTTCTCGATCTGGCTCCCCTTGCTCTGAATACCCAAGCTGTTCGAATAGACTACGTTTTCCTTGGCAGTGGAGCCCTCGATCGAAACGCCTGTACCTGTGTTGTTGTAGACACGGTTCTTTGAAACGGTTGACGCATTGGAACGGATACCATGTTGGTTGCTGTGAACAACGTTGTCCGTTACGACAGAACCACCCGTAGCCAAAATTCCGACCGCGTTGGGACTTTGGTGCCCAAAGACGGTGTTTGCACCAACAAGCACATTGCCAGTGGCCATGATGCCGTTGGCGCCGTTGTCGAACACGCGATTGCCTTGGCCAAATAACAACACGCTGCTGCCAAATACGGTTGCATTGGCTTGGTTGTTGGTAATCTCGACGCCGTGAGAACTAACTCCCGTATTGTTCGAAATAGTGTTGTTCACAATCGCGGCTGCACCCACGTTCACAAGCTTCAATCCCGTTGCCATATTGTTGTTGATAAGGCTATTGGTCAACGTGTCAACCGTCCCTTCGATATGGATCCCGTTACCACCGTTTGTGATAGCAGTGACTTGGTCGATATTCGTGGCCGCCGAACCGGCTTCGATCAAGATGCCTTCTTCATCGTTTTGTGATGCAACGACACGCGAGACATTCAGGCCGGTGCTGTTATCTGCAACTAAAAGTCCCTTGGTGCCACCCGTGAGGGTAACATCGGTGACTGTCATGAGGTCCGCGTCGCTCAATCGCAGGACGGGTGCATTGGTAAGCGAGTTGGCATGGGTAAACGACGTGATTCCACCCATGGCTCCTTGGAGTGTGAATGCCGAATCGTCGCCGCCATTGTTTGACGAGATTACCAGCGGATACAGTAGGTTGTAATTCCCGGAGTCGACGTACATCGAATTCCCAGTACCGACGGTGTACGTACGTAGCACATTGTTCGGATAGGGTTTGGGTGCACCCGCATGCTTGCCTGTGTTTCGGTTGTCTCCGATCGCGGAGGTGTACTCGTCACTCACAGTCTGTCCATCATTGACATAGAAATCTTCCGTGTTCTCTGGAACGGAGAACGTCTCCGTGCTTCGGCTTAAGACGGTCGGATTGTTCGTGTACGAAACCTGAATTCGCAGCCCATGCATTCCATAGTTAAGGCCATTGTCCAACGGCTTCCATTCGTAAGAACCTGTGTCGGCCAGGTTGCTGGCAATGTTGGAGTGCAATACGGGACCCGTTGTCGAATCTTGATAAAGATCGATCGTGATAACTTCATGGTTCGCATTGCCGAACGAGTCCCAGCGGATGAGCATCGGTTTGTCGAGTACCCAATCTTTGTAGAGGTCCGGGCTACGTAACACGAGGTGCGCTAGCTGACGTTCATCGCCGGTGGTCATCGAATATGCACCGGTGTCTGGAACACTTGTGCTCGATAGGACATGAACAAATGCATTGTCCAAATAAGAATCGTTGGTCGCCCCTGTGTTCTTGGTTGCCGCAAATTCATACTTGATAAACCGCGATCCCAAGGGCAATTGCATGCGATCGCCAATAACTTCCCACCGATCGGTTTTTCGAGAGGAGTTTGCCTGACGAGTGGCCAAGACTTGGCTGCTGCTATCGAGGACTTGGATGCTAATCAGGCCACCATCTCGTTCCGATTCGAGTTCCGAACGCACACGACCACCGAAACTTAGGGACAGATCTTCCGTATCGAGTTGTGAAGCCGTAAAACCTGCACTGAGCAAGTTGATTGTTTGGGCCAAGGTCGTAACTGACCCGGTTCCGCCCGCGGCATAGTTTGTGCCGTCGAACGCAACAGGGTTCGAGGTCTTGATGATCGCGTTGGGGCTCGAAGTCCAGCCGGACAAACCGCTTTCAAAGCTTGGGTTGGACAGTAGGTTCGCCACGTCACCTGGTCGACCGACATCGATCACTGGATTACCTGCGTCGATCGATGGGCTGGTGAGTCGCTGACGAGCAACTTGGTTGAAGATGCGGTAGTCGTCGTTGGCTCGGTTCACGAATCGTGGCTCCGACCACAACGGATTGATAGCCGTTCGACCGATCGAGTTCATGTCAAATTGAGCGATATCCTCTTGCCAATCTAAGATGTCGTTAAAGTCCTTGGTCCAGAAACCGATTTTGCCATTGCCGCTGGTGTGCAAAACGTTGAAATCGCTATAGAACCCTACGGTGCTATCGTTGGCAACAAAGATGTCGTAACCGTCCTCGGTCCAGAAAATGTTGTTTTGTATTTCGACTTGTTCTGCGTAATTCGTCAGTTTGACGTGTGTGCCAATGGGCGTGTAGAAAGTATTATCGACAACGACGAGGTTCTTTTTACCGACGATGTCGATGCTGGTCGTGTTACGATACAAAACACTGTGTGCAATCGTTTGCGAGTTCGATGCGATGATGCCGGTTTGGTTGCGACCGATGCGTTGATACTCGATGCGGCCTGCGAAATCGACACCCGTCGTGTTCGATTCGATGACGTTGGCCATCTCCAGATTGTTGCTCACGAGCTGTCCGCTCCCAATGACTCCCACCGTGTTGCCCGTGATGCGTTGGTTCTGCATCCGCCCGGTGAGGTCGACTCCGATCACATTGCCACGGATGCGATTGGGCAGCGTTCCCGGCTGGAATCCTAGGCCATCGACGGTCGAGTTGACGGTGACGAGCATACCTGTCTGGTTGCCCGTGATGTCGTTGTCACTGAACAAGGCTGCGAACTCATATCGCACACCGACGACAGCATTTCTGAACGTGTTTTGACGGACGAAGCCGTTGAAACTCGCATCCAAGTCGAAACCCGCTGCGGAAGCAGAAACTTGGTTACGGGCGATCTCGCCAGATGATGCGCCTCGAACCCGAATACCAGTGGTGACACCGGTAATCGTATTATTTCGAATGGAAGCATTGTTGGCTCCGCCCGTCAAAACGTCCGTTGGATCGCCGAGAGAGATACCGTTGGATCCACTTTCAACGGTGTTATTGCGTACGACCGTGTTCGCCGTACTGCCGGAAAGGACGATACCCGCATTGGCACTGGTCAGTTGATTGTTGATCAGTTGGCTATCCGCACCGCCGTGGACTATGATTCGACCTGCAATCGAACTGTCACGCAAGAGGAAGGCAATGACGTTGGTAGCTGTCACGTTTCCGGACACGGTGACTCGTTGCAGTCCTACTCCATTAGCCAGGATGTTGACGTTGCCAACGATTTGAGACCCTGGTGCACCGACGATCGTAACTCCGGCATCGGCGGCGCTCACGGTAACGTCACCTGTCATGATTCCGTTCACCACAATCACGTCCCCAGCGGTCAGTGATTGCGTGTTTAGAATTTGCTGAATCGAAGTGCCAGCTGCACTTGATTGGTAAACGGCACCTACGTTCACGATACCATTGCGGCGCACCATAAGGCTTGGTTTGTCCGCCGAAAGATCGAGCCATGCGACGGCGGCTTTGCCGTTCGCATCGATCGACGCGGTCAGGCTGTCGATTTGTCGGCCGATGGCGGTAATACCGATTCCGGAGGCTTCGCCAGGAACATCTTCCACCATGGTCGAGCCGTTCCAGCGTTTTGCAAACAACTGAGTAGCACCATCCATCCATACAAGTTGCATGGTGTTTCCATTGGATACGATTCGAGGTCGAGCCGAACGGTCTTGGGTCAATGAGGTCGAGACGAGCGTTGGGAGTCCAGATGAATTCGCATACTTGGCAACGGCGACGACTCCGGTTTGATCGGAGTAGGAATGCCACGCCACGAACAGATCGGTTCCGACATACGCCGCGCTCGATTGTGTGTTGGTCGACACTGCACCTGGAACGTTTCCGACGACTGCTGTGCTAACTCCGGTTGCCGTTGCGGAACCGTTGATTTCATTCCAAGTTGTGCCCGAGTATTCGCGCAAGTAGATTTGACGATCAACGGATCCGATTTCTCGATGTGACCATGCCACTGCGATACGACCTGGACGCGTGGCAACGGTAACGTCTCGAACGTCAGCTCCGAGTCCAGCATTGGATATTCCACCGCCGAAATCGCTGCCTGTGCCGATCGTGGTCCAAGCCGAGCCGTCAAAGACTCGAGCAAAGACTTGCGTTACACCTGCGACATCTTCTTGCCACACGACGATAAGTCCAAAACTTGTTTCGATCACTTGTGCGTTGTCAGCCGTTCCGGTATTCGACAATCCGGTCGCACTAAGTGAATTTCCGAGTGCGACCCAGCCGCCTAGTCCTCCGTTGGCATTCGAATCGTATTGAGCCAACTGTATTTCGGAGCCAATCGCGCTGCGTTCGGTCCATGCGACCGTGGTGATTCCCGCGTTGGTGACGATGATGCTTGGATTGCTGGATCGTGATGCGCTTGGACTAACGCCACTTCCGAGGGGAGCCGGTAGCTCTTGCCAAGCATTGCCGTTGTGTTGGGCCGCAAAAATACGTGAGCGCCCCGCATAGGCTTCACTCCATGCCACTACTGCACCATTGCTCGTGCTCGCGATGGCGGGCTGAGAAAAGACTCCAGAGCGTCCCAATCCCAATCCGCTGGCCGACGCGCTCAACTCGCCCCATCGCCCCAAATCGTTCACACCCGTCGGGTAATCCGCACGTTGTGGAAGAATCGCTGGGCTCGCTGGATTGACGAACGGATTCGCTGTTGGAAGCGGATTGGAGAACGTGGTTGGGTTGGGGGAATCTCCGGTGCCGTAATCGATTAGGTCCAGTGAGGCGCTAGGCAATGGGATGCCTGCCACAGAGACGTCGTCATCGATGAGGTCATCGTCCGCTTCACCGTAGAGGAGATCGCGGCCGCCGTCGCCGTAGAGTTGATCTCTGCCGAAGTCGGGCTCATTGCCGTTAGTGCCAAAGTCACCGTAGAGGTAATCGACGGAATTGTCTGCTCCAGTGTTCGTCGAGTTGAGTGCATACAAAGTGTCGTGGTTCGCGCCACCCACGAGCACATCCGTACCTGCATCCCCCGAGAGAACATCATCGCCTGAACCTCCTTCGAGAATATCGTCACCCGTACCACCCGCGAGGTAGTCGTTGCCTGCGTTGCCGTAGAGTCGATCGCGTCCTGCATCACCGTAGAGCATATCGGAGCCGTCGACCGAACCCGAGATGAAATCGTCGCCATCGTTACCATGAATGACATCGGCCATACCACCGCCAGCGTACAGTTCATCGTTTCCGATCCCGCCGAGTACGTTGTCGGTACCGGCCCCTGCGTCTACAAAGTCGTCTCCGTCACCCGCGTCGATGAAGTCGTTGCCGGATTGGCCGTAGATACGGTCGCTACCGATTCCGCCGCGAAGAATATCGCTTCCGACGTCTGACCCATAGATCGTGTCGTTATCAGCGTCGCCGTTGATTTCGTCGGCTAGGCCGCCACCGGCAAAGACAGTGTCGTTGCCAGCGTCACCTCGGACCAAGTCGCTTCCATCCCCTGCATCGATCCAATCGTCCCCTGTTCCGCCAAGAATATAGTCTGCACCGCCCAGTGCCCGAATTGTGTCATTGCCGATACCCCCTTCGATATAGTCGCCGAAGGGTATTGCATCCAGGAAGTTTGGATCGGTCTCCGAACCCTCGGGTGAACCGAGAATCGTGTCGTTTCCATTTTGGCCATAGAGTGCATCGCCGATTCCGAGTCCAGCATCGAGATAGTCGTCACCGTCGCCGCCACGAAGTCGGTCTTTGCCTCCGCCGCCGTAGATTTGGTCGTTTCCGGATCCGGCGGTTACATCGTCATCACCCTTGCCGACTCGAATCGCAAATCCCGCCAAGACCGTCGCTGCGATAACCACCGTGTCGGCTTCATCTCCGGTATTGATCTCCGCGTAGTCGGCGGTTACTGTCCCGTTCACCGAAACAACAGAACCCAGTGAGTCGGCACTTCGCGTATCGGCTTGCACGTAGACATTTTTCGCCGACAGGCTACCGTTGAGAGTTACGTTGTCCGCACCATAAAGGAATACATCGCCGTTGGCTGAATTGATCACGCTGCCAGGAACGGCGATCAAATCCTGACCACTGGAAAGGTGTTCGGCGTTGGAAACGTTCACACTCCCGACACCGGTGGATTGCGCGTATTGAATAACTAGTCTACCGGTCTTTTCGGTAACGTGAACATCGTGGTGTGCAATGGCGGACAGAAGACTTGTCGGCGATCCGGTTGTGTCGATTTCCAGGTCATTGCCAAGTTCACCTATCGATCCGGCACTTGAGTTGAGTGTGATGCTGATAGCCTCGATGTCGGCATCTCGGTCGTTGTCAAAATCTTTGATCGAACCAATCGCGTTGATGGTCACGTTTCCATTGAGAGCTTTGATCGACTCAACGAGTACGGATTCATGAGCAGTGAGAATAATGTTCCCGCTGTCGGATACAAGGCTCTTGGCGGTCATCGTGGTGACGGCTTCGAGGTACTGATGGCTGATCGTTTGCGAGGTAACTTGGCCATGCCGCACATCGAGCGTCAACGGTGCCGAATTGATGCCAATGCTGTTGGCTTCGAGATACACGTCACCGTCGACTGCGTTGGCAGGCGTGAATACGTTGGTATAGATCCCTTTGTAGTCTGGGAATGCATCGAGGATCGCGTTCTGAGCTCGCAGATCGACCGAAGTGAGCGAGGTAACGTAGTTGACGAGCATGTTTCCCTCGTCGACGGCCAGTTTGGCGGGTCCACCCGCGTCAATGCGATCGACGAACAGACTGTTGATGAAGACCGGTTGGCCATTGAGAGCGGTGTCGACTCCGACTTGTTTCACATACACCTCGCCCGATGCGAGAACACGCAGGGAGCCGGACTGTGCAATCTGAGTTCGAAACGCATTATCGGAAAGGTCGTTGCGCATGTCGCCAAGCGCGCTCACGACCACTTCGCCTGCGGACGCAATGGCGGCGTCTACGGTACGCTCGTCGATATCAATAACATGGACTCGCGATCGCAAAAACATGTCATCGCCGCTTTCCGCGCGTTGCAGACGCAAGTCGGCATCCGACTCGAGGGCAGTCCGATAGTTGGCGGTCGACCGAATATACTCTGCGGCGTCCACATTAACGTCTTGAATTGGGCGTATCACAAGCGAGTCGACCACATACTTGTTGGTGATGATCATTCCGGCGGTCATATTAGCAGGCCCGCCATCGGTGGCAGTCGCTCCTGCGACCTTGATCCAGTTGGTCTTGTCGAGGTAGTTGATAGTGAGCAAATTCAGCGTCGTTGTCGGACCGATGTACTCGTAGACACCGTAGTGGTCGACATCGTTTTCGACGCGAACTCGGTCACCGGCCTTTAGCAGCTTGCTGTTTTCACCAGTTCGGAGGAGTCCGGTTGCAAAGTGCGTATCCAGTTTGAGCCATCGGGCCGCATTGGAAAAGTTCTCTAGTTTGAGATCTACGTTCGATTGATCGGATCCGAGAAACTTGTAAAGTCCATAGGCGACACCGACTACGTCCGTCGCGTTGGCGTTAGCCAAGATCGATTGTTGTTCTTCGGAAAGAGCGCTGAAGTTCTTGGGGTCGTTAATAATGATCGCGTCTCCAACATGCCCAATTTCCTTTCCAACGGCCGTTGCCGATAGAGTAATAGTTTCGCCTCGCACGTTGACTCGTTCGGTCAGCTCGGTCGGTGGGTTTTGACCTAGGAAATTCGTGTGTGGATAGAGAAATTTCATGAGACCGGCGCCGACTGGGTACTTGACCGAGTTTGGCGACCACGTGCCAGTTAGTATTCCCGCATTAAGGAATTTCGTGGTGAACGACGATCTTGGGCTGGATGTCTTTTTCTTGAATTCGTTGTCGGCGTCGAGGATCGATCCATCGGTGGCGATGAGAGTCACGTCTCCCGTAGCAGATTCCACGGAAGCTGCATCGGTGTAATCCAATGGCCGAATTAGCAGGATGTCGCCTGCCGTTTGCAGGATATGGATATCTTCGTCAGCAAATGCTGTGAGTCCGCCTTCCCCGAGATAGTTTGACTCGACTCGTAGCGGAGATGCGTTGGTTCCGATATCGCCCGATTCGGCGTAGAGTTCGACCAAATCTCCCTTGACTTTTGAGTTGGAATTCTTGTTATAGATGCCGTCTTTGGCAATGATCTGGACGTCGCCACCTGTGGAAAGAACACCATCGACGACTAGAATGCTCGATGCGTTATCGAGCGAAATGGCGTTCAGTTGGATGTCTCCACCAGCCAGCACATGGATGGACCCTTTATTCCCTTCGACATTGAGTTCGACGTCCTTGGTCGCTATGACTTGTGGGCTAGCACCGTAGATTGCGACGCTGCCATCGGTCTTGATCGACTCGCCAAAGGAAGTCAAGTTGATCGTTCCACCCGCAGGTGAGTGTACGTCTCCCACAAACAGAATTCCACCCTTGGAATCAACCGTGATATTCGGGTTCGCAGGCGACTTTGAGAACAGGATTTGGATTGGGTAATCGGCCTTCAAGGAGTGCGTGTAGAAGTCCTTCTTGCCTTCTTCTTTGATGGATACTAGCCGATAGCGCTCATCGTTGAGCTTGTGCGGTCCATCTTCTGTGTATTTGTAATTGCGATAACTGCTGTAAAAAAGTTTGTCATTGTCAGGCTCAAACGTGCTCGCATCGATATCTGTCTCTTCCCAAATATCCGTGTTGGAATAATCTTGTTCGCCGAGAATGACGAACTGTGAATCCGCGCCGATGTAGCGATAGATCTTGGGGGGCTGCGAGTACGTAACCGAGGGTGGGAATACCGACAAGTCGATCACGACCGACGGGTAATGTACCAAAGTTTCGTTAGAGAAGAGCTGCACCCGAGGGTCCCCGTTGCGATGATATTTAATGCTGTATGCAGTTCCCTCCGCATATGCGGGCAAGTTCGAGTCCACACCTGGGTTGACAAACGCTTCTTCCTGTTCGAGAGTTTCCGAGTCCACCAAGGGCTGCTCGTCCAGCGCGAGTGACTTTTGAGATACGATGTTCGACGAATTGAACTCCACAAAGAATAGCAAGTCCGTGTACCAACTATCGTCTTTAATGTACTCGGTGACCGTCTGCTGAGTGAACCGCTGTCCCTCGGTCCACATGTAGTGCAATCCCTCGCGAGTAGCGTATTCGATGTCGGCATTGAATGCGTGTTCAATCGGTGCTCCGGATTGCGCGTAAGTAATGCCGCCAATTTTTCCGTCATCGATCGTGCCATTGCCGTCGTTGTCGATGCCGTCACCGATGATATCCGAGGGAGCCTCTGTACCATCGAAACGCGTCTCAACGATCTTGTTCGTCACCGAATTGAACTTGTACTGCGCTCGTTTGAGCGTGGCGGTATCGGTGATCTCGATGAAACCCTCGCGAGGAGTGCTCGTGTCGATCCCTTCCGAGATGACAAGGAAGGGACTATTGTTGTCGATATTGACACTAGGGAATCCGTTGGCAACTTGCAGTCGACCATTGCCCGTGCTGAGCACTTGACCCGCGAGGCGAATCTTGCCACCCTCAGGTGCGATCTCCTCTAGCACGAATGCTTGGCGGGTGGCATCCCAGTAACCATCAATTGGGACGCCTGCTGTGCCAAAGCTGACACCCGGCAACGTGTTCTTACCTTGGTCGTCAGTAAAATTGGTTGTCGTTGCGGGCGGCGCAAAGTCGGAGTCGACACTGAACTCGATGTAGTCCGAGCCGCTTTGGATGAGGCCATTGACGTTGAGGAATCGGGCCGTGATGGTGATGTCCCCTTGGGCAAGTATCTTGCTCGCGTCTTGTGCGATGGCTTCCGTGAGAGTCTTGTCGCCGTCCGTTACGTCGTCCGCATCCGTGTAGGGTAACGATGGGGTAAGGAGATTGGTCCATTCGTCATTGCCGGTGACACTCCGCAGTGCTTCTGCGGCGTCAAAGAGCTGAGCGCGGTATGCGTTGTAGTCGATATATTGCTGGGGGTCTTGGTTGGTGTGCTGCCAGCCTTCGGTATTGAGGTTGAAATCGCGAGCAGCATAGATGTTCACTTCGGAGCCGCGAATTTCACCATTGACGAAGATACTCCCCTCGACGTTGGTAATATCGATGGAGCCAGCTTCGTTGGTGATATTCCCGTTGACATAGAGGTCTTGATCGATATTTGGGAGCGTCATTGGAAGATTCGCTAGTCCGAATTGTGCGATGGTGCCCAAGCTATCCTGCGTTACGGTAATGACGCTATCTGAATTGTCAGAAATTGATGTCAGCGGATTGGTATTGACGTAAATATTGCCCGGATCAAGAACGACGTAATTACCCGAGTCGTCGACCGTGACTCTCAGATTGTCGTCGATCAGGATTCCATTCGTGACCATTGCGAAAGGCGACTTGTTGTAGAGGTCAATGTTGGAGCCTGCCCGTGCATTCAGTACTTTGGATAGGATCAACGGCTGGTATTTAACATTGAGGCTGACTGGGGGCTGCCCATTGGATGGTGTGGCCTCGATGAAGATGGAGCCTGGCGACGAGACGATGCTGGGTACCTCGACGAATAGCGTATCGAGCTCTTTATTGAAAGTGAGTGTCTGTTGGCCGGGCGGATTGCTGGATGTTAGAACCTCTGCAAGTCCCAGCTCCTTCATCAAATTTTCGACTTCCTCGAGCTGGACTTGGTAACGAGCGATGGCTTCCGGTTCTCCCGAATGCTCGGAGATCCAGGTCAAGAGTTGTTGTCGCTGTTCGAAAAGTAGATTTCCTATGTTGCGGTAAACTAATTTTGCACTCTCCATGTCAACTTGTTTGACGACAGCAAATTTACCCACCAATTGGGCCGCGTAACTTTCGAGAGTGTTGCTATCGTAGATCAGTAGCCCCAATCCTTCGATGTCATTGATTTGCGATGGTGACAAGACACCAAGGTCCCTCCAGCGACTTGAATCAGCGTAGTTTTCCTGATGGAGCACAATCGACTGCGGTCCCTCGGTCGTCTGCGGCTTGAATTGATAGTAACGACCAGCGATCGCACCGGGAGCGGAGTTCGCAATGGCTTTGACGACAAAGCCTGTGTAGAAGTCGATATTCACGCCTTCGAGATCCATGGCAGCGTAGTGGTAGTCCATGTTGGTCGGAATGCTGAGAGCAGCTTTTGCGCCGATGCTCAGTTGACTGCCGATGGCGACTTGCTGACCGCCGATGATGTGAGGGGATCCATCAAACACCGTTGGCACGATTTGAACGACCGACGTGCTGGCAACTCCCGCGCTGAGCTTGGCTGTGTTGGCGATGTTGACATCATTATCGCTATCGGCGAATTCGGTCTTGACCGCATCGAGGTTGACAGGGACGACGGACAGTGAAAAGACGTTGCCGTCAGCGAACGCTCGATCGTTGCCGCCAACTCCTTCGACCGTGACCAAGTCGATATCGCTGAAGGCGTCCATTTTGGTGGTGCCCAACACGTTGATTATGTTCTTCTCAACAATTTCGGATTGCGACGTGGGTGCGTTCAAGTTGGGGAACATCGATGCAACGAAGCCTTGTGCGTTCGATGTAGTGAGCATGACGTTGGTGGCGCGATTGCGATCTTGTCCAGCAAAAATACGCAAATCCCTTCCAACAAGCTTGGCATCGCTAATATCGATTTGTTGGGTAGCGGTGGTCTTGGCCTTGGCGATCGAGCCTATCTGAGAACTAACGCCGGACGCGGCATTGACATCGGTGAGGGCCGTGT
>JBEBHM010000085.1:0-17015 GCA_040080875.1 Pirellula sp. | reverse complement strand
CACTAGGGCTTAGACACTTCCACACACTTCTCCGCGTCGCGGAGCGACGCGTCCACACATTTGTCCGTTCCACTTCGTATCATTGAGGCCACCATGATTCCATCCGATGATCTCTCGCAGTCATCGCGTTCCCAAAACCATATCGTTTTCCGAGACCAGTGGAACCGACGGCAGTCGCTGGTCGGTTTGATGGGAGCAGGACTCTACGCATCACTGCCTGCACAGGACTTGCTGAGTGCTGGGCTCGAACCCAAAGCGATGGAAGCCAACGGATCCAATGTACCGGCAGCCGACGGATGGTGGACATGGAGGGGCCCGAACGGAAACAACATCGCCGCACCAGGGAGCACAGCTCCGACCAAGTACATGCCTGACCATGTCGTATGGGAGTCTCCGGTTCCTGGTCGCGGCCATAGCAGCCCGATTGTGGCTGGCGAAAATGTCTATCTAACGACCGCCGACAAATCGAAAGGGACCCAATCGGTGCTTGCCTTCTCGCGAACCGATGGATCCACGCGTTGGGCGCAAATAGCATATCAAGGCGGAATCCCCGCCGAGAATCATCAACAAAACACCGAAGCAAGCCCCACCATGGCGTTTGACGGTGAACGCCTCTTCGCGTCATTTTACAATTCGACCGCTATTTGGCTTAACTCTCTCACTACCGATGGCAAGATCCTATGGCAGAAATCTGTCGGCAAGTACGATCCCCAGCGATTCAAGTATGGCTATGCCGCTTCACCGACGTTGTACAAGGACACGATCATCGTTGTCGCGGACTACGATGGCGATGCCTTTCTTGCCGCCTTGGATCGAAAGACCGGAAAACAAGTTTGGAGAACGAAGCGAGCTGCCTCGGTTAGCTTTTCGTCTCCGATCGTCGCCAAGGTTGCTGGTCGCGATCAGCTGCTCATCAGTGGCAATGAGTCGATCGTGAGCTACGATCCCAATGGAGGCAAAGAACTGTGGACGGCGAAGTGCCTAACGATGGCGACCTGCGGAACATTGGTCTGGGACGATGCCTACGTCTACGCAAGCGGTGGATTCCCAAAGGCAGAAACAGTCTGTGTCCAAGCGGATGGTTCGGGCAAGGTCGTTTGGAAAAATGGGCAAAAATGCTATGAGCAGTCCATGTTGCTCTACGAAGGTTTCGTCTATGCAGTAACGGATCCTGGAATTGCTTACTGTTGGCGAGCCACCGATGGAAATGCGATGTGGCGTCAACGACTTGGCGGCAAATTTAGTTGCTCACCGGTTCTCGTCGGAGACGTGATTCACGTCTTTAACGAGCAAGGCCAAGGGTTTACATTTCGAGCCAAACCTTCGGAGTACGAATCGATCGGGGGTGGGAAGATAGCCGACGAAGTGTTTGCAACCCCTGCCGTCGTTGGAGATACGATGTACATGCGATTGGCTCGCAACGTATCAGGTAAAAGACAGGAGTATCTGGTTGCGCTGCGATAGCTTAGGCTTCACAAAACAAGAACTACCGGTGGCGGGGGGCGTCCGTGAAACGCCGCACTCGGGTGAGACGCCCAAGCAACTAGTTGGTTAGCAACGCCTAATGGGGCGATTGCTTTATGGGGCTACTGCCCCGGAACCGATAAGTGCCGAAAGCTCGTTGCTGCGTTTGACCAATTGTTCGTGAAGTCCCACGAGCTTTCCGTAGAGTTGGCTAAGTTCGGATTTGGTTTGGTCGATTTGTTGCGACAGTTCATTTCCGACTTCGGTTATGACAGCCAGTTCTTTGTCGTATTGTGCTTTGTCGAGAGCAAGACGTTTCCCTTCTTCGGCTCGCAAAATTTCTTGTTCGTTGACTGCCTTGTAGGTTTGATTTGTCTCGTCCAATTCTCTGTTCACGAGCACGAGATCTTGTCGAGCCCTGGTTGTCATACGGCGAGTTTCGCGAAATGCAAATTCGTAGTCATTGAGTGGGCGAACATAGATCGGCGACCCAAGCGAGACGACTCCTTGGCTTTCCAGATCTTTGGCTACCGCTGCATCCAACAAGAGCGTTTCATCTTTCTTAAAAATGGCGTTTCCATTTTCGGAGTCCAGTTTGAGTCGCATATCCACGGCACGGCCACTCAGGTCATAAAAGCCACCTTCAGCGGCAGAGCGTGATTCCTTTGCGTCCACATCGACGCTGTGATCCTGGCGGAATGTCACTCGATAAGCCAATCGCTCGGGCAATGTGCGTTCAGGAGCTTGACCTCCGTCGAGCATGTACGCCTCTAGGGTTTTAGCCTTGCGGGCAGCTGCAGCGACGGGATCGGACGAAGGAGGGAGTTGAGCTTCGACGAGATTAAACAACTCCTCGATTTGAGCTTTGTCCATTCGACCAAAGAAACCATTCTCTTCGTCCGCTTTGGATCCCTCGGCAGCGAACGCATCGTGTGAATCGATGGGCATGACTTCGTACACGGCGCACGTTTCACTCCCTTGGAAGGCTCGAAGCTGCAGCGGACTAGGGGTGGCTGTAGGACGCACCGTGATGGAATCATCTTTTCTGTCGACTACCGTAAATTCGCCAAGATAGACCGTTGGCACGAGCCCAGCAGGCAACCGATTTTCGCCGAACAAATGAACCACACTATCTTTGGCCAGACCACCATCTGCCAGAACCGGGACCACCGGGGCGACAGCAGCAGAAGCCCCGGCAGCTGCCGGAGGTACAGCCGGAGGTGTTGCATTTCCAGATCGAGGTAACTGAAGTATTGCCCCATTGGGACCATCCGCTTGCTTCATTGCTCCTCGCCACACGCGACCGCGTTCGAGGGCTATGCGGTTGACTTCGTTTGACAGAGGCAAGAATTTTTCCAAGTTAAGCGAGGGATCAATCCTATCTCCGTACATATCGGAATCGAGAGTCTTGGTCAGTTTTTCGACTTTGGCAACCAGGTTATCGTGAGCCTTGGTGTAGGCAATCCGAACATGCGCCACAGCAGACGTGACAAAAAGAAACGTCATGCATTCCACATACAGGAGCGCGAGCAGTACGGTATGCAACGTTCCCCAAGCCTTGTACCCTTTAACAAGCACAACGATAAAGACGATCAGGGAGATCAATACCAGTACCCAGATCAACATGCCGAAAATATCCATGGAGTCAGCCTGGGGTGAACGTTCGCGGGAAAAGATGAGGGTTAATAGTTATGCGCTCGCGCTACGGATTTGCGATCTAGCATAATTGGAAAACCAGAGAATTCCCATCAAATCCTCCGGCAATCCGATGTTAAGTTGGGTAGATTGCAGTGTCAAGCAACGAAAGGACATTTGGATCGCCCCGACGGGTGGGCTTGTCCCGGTTATGCACATTATTCCACTCGCAAAACTAGCTTCAAAACTTACAGCAAATCCCATTTTATGCCCGATCCGATCATCAGTATTAGCGGCCTTCGAGGTATCGTTGGCAGCGAACTCACTCCCATCGTCGCAAGCAATTATGCAGCCGCTTTCTGCTGCCAGTCACCTTACGGGTCGATCGCAATGGCACGGGACGGTCGAATGAGCGGTCCCATGTTGGCCGACGCCATTGCGGCGACGATCGTAGCTCATGGACGGATTTGCTTGGATTTAGGGGTGGCGGCCACTCCGACCGTTGGGGCTTACGTTCGCCATTCCAAAGCTGCCGGGGCTATTCAGATTTCGGCCAGCCACAATCCGCCACCGTACAACGGGATGAAATTGATCGGACCCGACGGCAGAGTACTCCCCGGTGAACCGGGCACACGGGTTCTCGAGGCCTATCAGCGACGATCTACGGATTGGAGAGCCTCGGATGCTCTAGGCAGCCGAACTTTGGTTGCAGACCCACATGCCTGCCATCTCGACCTGGTGTTGGCCACTGTGGATGCCGACGCCATCAGAAAAAGAGGATTCCGTGTGCTTTTGGATTGCAACCATGTCGCGGGTTCGGTATTGGGTGTTCGATTGCTTGAGGCTTTAGGGTGCGATCTCGAGGTTCTTGGCGGAGTCAGCGATGGTCGATTTAGCCATCCGCCCGAACCGATTTCCGAAAATTTGACGGGCGTTTCTCCGCGTGTCTGCAAAGAAGGATTTGACGTGGGTTTTTGCCAGGACCCAGACGCTGATCGACTTGCAATTATCGACGAACAGGGGCGGTTTATCGGAGAGGAGTACACCGCTGTCCTATGCAAGATGCGTGCCTTGATGATCCGAAAAGGGCCGTTGGTGACGAACTGTGCCTCGAGCAACATGACCAAACTGCTGGCCGACCGATTCGATGTCCCATTTTTTAGGAGCAAGGTGGGGGAGGCCAACGTGGTCGAAACAATGCTCTTGCACGGAGCGCTCTATGGTGGCGAGGGAAGCGGCGGTCCCATCGATCCTCGCGTCGGCTTAATTCGCGACAGTTTCGTCGGTATTGCACAACTGCTCGACCTCATGGCCGCCGCGAACGCGACCGTCAGCAGCTTGGTCGATCAGCTCCCAAAGCTATTCATGATCAAAGACAAAATGAGTTTGAGCAAGGAAAAACTGAACGCATCCATCTCTATCCTCGAATCGGAACTGCAAGCCGACTCGATCAGCGAACTAGACGGCATTCGATTGGATTGGGATGGCGCTTGGCTTTTGCTGCGAGGGAGCAATACCGAGCCGATCGTTCGACTCATCGCTGAATCCGGTAGCGAAGAGCATTCCCGAGCGCTCATTGAACGAGCGAAAACATTGATCGCGCGCTGCACGTAGGTCCGCATCTCCGAGGCGGACACTCTTCATTGGGCCCAGCGCCCGCGGAGATACGCCGCTACGTAGGTCCGCATCTCCGAGGCGGACGTACACCCTCATCCCCCGCACGGTTTCGCATTTCGAACCTGCAGTTACGCTGAAATAGAATCGAAGTAGCGAGTGTTCGTCGATATCCAATACCAGCGTCTCGGAGATACGCTGCTACGTAGGTCCGCATCTCCGAGGCGGACACTCTTGGTTTGGGCCATATTATCCCAAAAGCTCTGTAAACGATTCGGACAATCGTTTCACTCTTACTTCCCGGAACCCGCCGCAGGCGCAACGGTTTGTTGCGAAGGCTTGTTTAGGCCCGTGAACGCATTGAGGCGCGGCGTCGGTGTCGTCTTGACGAGCGCTCGATGAACGACCGTTTGATAAGACCCCGAGGAGGTCGTCGGTTCGATTTCGGTCGTTAGTATTTGTGGGAGGGGACCCGTAGGGATCAATTGCGAAACCGCAAGCTGGACGCTCTCCACTCGAGCTGCTGTTTCCTCGCTTGTGCGCCCCGTCTTAACGTAGACAACTCGTTGGTTTTGAGGAGCTTGAGTCACGATCCATTGGACTTTGAGCAGGCCGGCTTCGCTCAAACAATGTTCGGTAGAAAAGAGGGGTGTGCCCACGGTATTGTGTTCGCGCCAACCGTTGCTTCGCATGATCTCGAAGGGAGCCATAACAGAATTTGCATCCGCGCCACGAAAAGGTTGCGGCCATGCATTGTTTCTTGCGTAGTCGATTCCGGATTTGTGTTTCATCTCCGAAAATTGACCTACAGCTGAATTCGATGTGGCAACCCCCAACACCAAGCAAGCCATCCAAGCCCATGTTGTTCGCATTTGGTAATTCCTTTTACACTCTGTGCAATCCGTATGGCTGCGCGCAGCAGCTCATGTGTTTTGATCGGCGAGCCCCACACTGCGCCATCGGCAATGTTCTGGTGCGGCTCCCTTTTTCTCTAATCGGCAGAGTCAACATCGAGCATTGCTAGCAATGCTCGGGACATTGGCCGTCAAAATCTGCCATGTTTACTCAATTTCCATATTCGGAAACTCCGATCTAATCGCTAGTAGATGCGCAAGCGGCAAATATTGCTGTGTGCCAAGTTCTAAATAGGGGTGCGAAATGAGTGAAAGTTGCAAGAGCCGAGCGGATCGAAGTAGGGTGCATTCGTGGATTTGGTATGGGCTCCGATTCAGTGCCCTTGCGGTGTCGACGTTTGCGTGGACTCAACCCACCTGGGGACAGCTGAGGACTGGCCGAGAAACCGATCGGGAGTTCTACTCCGAGTCGCCAGCAGCTACCGAATCGCCATCAAGGCGTGTTGCCAAGAACAACACCAATCAACCACATCGCGAATCGCGAGTGACGATGGCCTCACACAAAACAGTGAAAGCAACTGCGACGGGAGTAGTTCAAGCTGGCTGCAAGAACTGTCAAGCGGGTATTCCTCATTCCCATCCACCGATAGCTTCCGAGTCGGAAAACACAATCGTTTCTGAAAGCGTCCCTGAGGTCGCATTTGAAACGGGGGTCGCATCGGAACATTCTAGTTGCGACAACTCCTGTAGGGCGACGGTTGGGTGCAGTGAAATAGGAGCTGTGGAGCCAATGAGCTTTCTTTCTCAATTGATTTGTCGAACTCAACTCCGCATCGAGGCGGCCACATTTTGGCCCGAAGGACAAAACCTTCCGCAGTTGGTCACAACACGTCGACCTGCCAACGATCCGGCCACAGATGGATTGATCGGCCGCACCGATACGATCAGCTTGTTTGGCGGAGGAGAGTCGCTGGGAGGATCCACCCAGGGCATCCGTGGCGAGTTGGGAACCTATTTCGATGCCTGCCAAAACCACGGAATAGTGCTTCGATTTTTTGACGCAGGTAGCAACTCGGAATCCTTTAGCAGTACTCCTATGTCGGAGCCGGTAGTGATGCGACCGTTCTTTAGCACCACGAACAACGCCCAGGCAACGATTGCGGTCAACTATCCCGATAGCACTTCGGGTTCGCTGGATGCGAGAATATCGAGTGAGCTCTATGGCGGAGACATCCTCTTTCGGAAACTCTTGTTTCGAGACTGTGCAGGGCGAATGGAGTTTTTGGCCGGTTATCAAACCGCTCGGTTAGCCGATGACCTCCTGATTGCATCAACGACCACGGCACTGACCAATACACCTGCTCCCCAAGGAACGATTTCCACACTATCAGATCACTTCGCAACCACCAATCGGTTCAATGGCTTGGCGTTGGGACTGAATGGCATCATGCGTGATCGGTGTTGGAGCCTCGCGGGCATGATCAAGCTTGGGATGGGCAACATGGAGCGATCGGTAATGATCAACGGTTCGTCGACCATCACCGTTCCTGGGAACCCACCGAGTACCAATACGACGACCAATGGGTTGCTTGCACGCAACACCAATGAGGGGTCCTATCTTTCGAATACGTTTGTCGTATCACCCGAAGTCAATCTAACATTGGGGTACCGGCTGACGCGCGGATTGGAAGCCACGGTAGGCTACGGCTATCTCGGACTCCCCAAAGTGGCGAGAGTTTCAGATCAACTTGACCCACAGCTAGCAGCCAATTTGAGCAACCCGTTAACGGGCGCAATTCGACCAAGCTTTGAATTGTTAGAAAGCAATTTTTCCCTGCATAGCCTTAACTACGGTTTGCAATGGCGATACTGAATAACGGCCTCGTTCCGGTGCATCCGCTCACGCTCGTACCCAACTATCGCGCAGGAACAAACATTTATCTCTGGAACGAAGAGCGAGCCTCCACGGTCAAATTTCTCGCTGGCGAACAACTCGTGACGGAAGGGGTGTTTGGTTATTTTGCCGCCAATCCTCATCAGCAAATCTTCGTAGCGGAAGCGTGTTTTGAAAGTTACCGGCAGCATTTGTTGGAGCACATCGACACTTGGCTTGCAGAGCCACGAGTCCCGCGAATTCTCAAAACGACCGTAACTGCCGAATGCATGCACGCGCTCTTGACAAATAGTTATGGACAACGCTCCATTTCCGAATTGATCACCACATGCATTGACTGTTCCGAACGGCTCGTCCGCTACGCACCGCAGATTCAAATTAACGGACGCGATCTTCAGCGCTCGCTTCGGCATGACTCAGGCTTTGTGTGCCACGCGGTCAACACGGCAATCTATGTGTACTTGATCACGAAGACGCTCGGTTACGGTGATGATGCGATTGTCGAAATGTGTACGGGGGCCATGCTGCATGACGTTGGCAAAATCCACAGCGGATATTTGAAATCGGATTCCAATAAGCCTTTTCCAGCTTCCAAAGACTGGACTGACCGAAGCACCATGACTCATCCGATCGATGGATTTCGACGGCTCTGTCATCAAACTCAAGTTACCGAGACGCACCTGATGATGTGCTACCAACATCACGAGCGCATCGATGGAAAGGGCTTCCCAGTCGGACTTCTCGGGAACGAATTGCATGAAGCCAGCCGCATATGCTCGGTTGCAAATCGGTACGATCGCTTGACGAGTTGCCGTAGCAATCGAGTACCTATCACCCGCTTGGCGGCACTTCGCGTAATGGAATCCGAAAGAAACACCCTTCTTGATTCGGAGTTTTTTCGATGCTTAGATCGGATTATGAGCGGACCTTTAACCAACTGATAGAGGAGCACCCTCCCACGATGTTGCTACCCAGACACATGCAGTTGGAATTGGAACGCAGAGGAACGGACCAAACACATTACGTCGATGTACGCATTGCGCCGAGGTTTCGTTGCATGGGCCAGGCCGTTATCGAATGTGTCGAGTCGCCCATCGCATTACCGCTCCAATTTCCCATGTCGCAAGGAATCGTCCGAAACGTATCTCGGACAGGGTTTTCACTCTTGGTCGACCGACAATGGTTTCCTGAACAAATAGGCCGCGCTTACCTTCCCATTGCCATTGCGATGGTGCGAGTCGTGCGTGCCCGTCGGTTGGGGATTCGTTGCTACGACATCGGTCTACGTGTCATTCAATATCAACAGTTCTCCTAGTGCATTGTCGAGATTAATAATTGGGGTTGGACGTAGTGGATCTTGTTAAGTTAAAGATCCCTGAACCACAGGACCTTTAACAAGGTCCACTACCCAAAAAACTAATCTGGACAAAGCACTAACTAGTACTAGTACTTGTGCCAATCCGAAATGGCCGCATCGAGGTCCGTAAGCGACACAAGGAGGTCTGGACCTAGGTGGACCGGCCCAAGGGTTGGCGATGAAGTGGAAGCAGTTGCATTGCGGACCGAATTGCTCGACGATGCAATGTCTAAGAGCGATGGACTATATTCTCCGGCCGGTGTGATCGGAGCGCAGGCTGGGCACCCGCATTTCTCGGGACCGGCATCTCCAAGCACGCTTCTCGTCGAGCTGTTTTGAATGATCCACGATGTCGGTTGGTTGGCGCGGACATCCAGAGCGAATGATAAAAATCGAACTGCTGCGCTAGATCCCTCGATTGCCTCGAGGCCTATGTGTGAGTCTACCGAGCTCGAACTCGATTCGCCTTCGCCGTTGCCGCTGTTACCGCTGTTCGCGCGACGGTTGATGAGATTGATCACCTGCAATATGTCGAGCGGCGAAAGGACTCGGTCCCCATTCACGTCGTAGTATGGCGGCGAAGATAAACCGGAATTATCCAACGCGCGCGAGCCGTTGAGGTTGATCTCATTGATCAAGATCAACACATCGATAGGATCGGCCGAACCTAGGTTGTTCACATCCTCGGGCAAGGTCTGGTTTTGCCAAGGGCTGGGTACTCGATACATTCCAAAGTCGACATGCGACACGTGCGCTCCTGCCCCAAAATTGACCGATTGCACGCCATTGAGTGGGTTGGAGGAAACAAAGCCAGGCGCATCGATCGTCACTTGAACGTTGTAGGTCCCGGGTGGTACATACGCAAAGACGTAACTTCCATCGCTTGCCGTCTTGGTTGTCGAACTAGGACCGTAACGCAGGTTATCCAATTTCACGAACGAGCCATCGAAACCGCGCACGATAACCGACGCAATGTCGGGACGATCAGAGCCAACCTCCAGGGTCGCTTTCTGACCGTTGAGCATCCCTTTGCGTTCGAAACGTTGGATCAATGATCCGTCTGCCGCATAGGCTTCGAGGCGAACATCGGTATTGTTCGAAACCGCGATGGCGTCAATCGAAACGTAACGAGTGGCATTGTCGAATCGGACTCGCAATTGCTGCGCATTGGATTGAAAGGCATCAACATAGTTGCCAGCGGACAACGAATAAGGTTTGAAAATTTTGCTGCCGGTCGAAGGAGTGGGATCCTCGAAAATTCCGACGATTCCGGTAGCGTTGTCGCCGATCACATCGACTCGAACGCCATTCACGGGGTTGCTAAACATGCCGGTGATGTAGTTGTCCGGTTCGATCGACTGTTGGAGCGATAGCGTTTGACCATTGTTATCGACCAACTTCACCGTCGCACCGACGAGACCTGTTTCGGTACTATTCCAACCGCCGTCGCGATTGATGTCGTTCCAAACAAAACCTTGAATGCCGACGCGAGTCGTCGTGTCTGGAGCCTCGCCTAGTGTGCCTTCGAAAATATTGCTAAGGACCCCTGTTCGAGGATCTGTGGCTCGAATCTCGATTTGTCCCTGGGTCACACCTAATGGAATGGTGACGTCGATGTCGGTTGTGTATTGGTTGGGATTGGAGAGTGGCGTCCAGCCTCCATTGTTGATTCGATACTCGATTCGTCCAACTTTGTTGAGTGTGATATCGTTTTGTGTTCCGGACGTGTTGCGATTGGGCATCGTTTGTACGGCAGCGCGACCGACAAATCGATAAGTATTGTTCGATGGATTGAATCGGCCAGTCCCGTCGAGTTTTAGCGGGACGTCGAGGACATCGAAGATGCCGTCCGAGTCGGAATCTTGCCACCCCAATTGAGCCAGGGTTGCGTCCGCGGAAACAAGCGTGTCGTAGGCCATCTGCAGATTGGAGCCCGCCGACATGATGCTCAGTTCTTGTTGGAAATTTGGCGTAGGGTTTAAGTCGATGGCATTGGTGTTCTGAGCGTTATAGTATCCACGGCGCTGAAAATAGTTCCCGCCGCCGATGTATTCATCCCGAGCCCAAAACATGTGTCCTGTTTCGTGAGTAAAAGTCGAAGCAGGCCGAGTTGACGGAACGACTTGAAATAGGCCTCCGGCAAAGGCGAAGGCTCTCGAAAACGAGCCCCCCGGTGCAAAGCTTCCGTCCCCGTCGTTGACCGAATTGACAACGAAGATCGTAAAGGACCAATCGGTATCGAGCTTTTCGCGCTGCGCATTGTTGAAGTCTCGCAGGTTGGACTCAAGATTGTTGCTCGATGAAAATCCTACGTCCGAAAGGAATCTAGAGACCCAAAGGACATAGGCGTTGGAGTTTCTGGCGATCGGCTCATAGGGTGTCGACTTTGGGGTTGTGGCAAATGTCGGATCAACAATCCACTCCAGAGTATGCACCGAACTTTGAGTCGACAGCAAACTGGTCCACCAGTTGAGGCCGGTCTGAATGTTGCTCAGCACCGTGTTAATATGGCTGGGTGTCCAGTTTTCCGTACTCGGATCGATGGATCCATCGCTTTCAAGAAATATGGGTGTCACCGCAATACGACCCAGCAGGAACTCGCCCGTATCGTCCGCCTCAGCCCCATAGGGCAAAGTGGCCATCACACGACGTGACTCCAGCGGTTCGATCGCTAGCTTTCGTATTTGTTTTCTGCGTCTTGCGAGGTTCATTCAGAATTCCGGACGACAATTCTTCCTTAGTTTTTCAACAGCTTTTCAACGTGCCTGTTTCATAAGGCGCTCGCTTTTTAGTACTACAGCACAACATGTGGCGGTTTTGCTCCGCAAAACCGGTTAGGCGTTTTGTAATGGCAGACTCAACGCGAGTTTTGATCCATGTAAGTGCAATCGACCGCAATACGGGTAGGCACTTTCCACCACCAGTTGGATATTAGTTTGCTCAAAAGATTCCCGTAGGATTGGGGGGAAATTCAGACTTTCTAACCCTGTTTTGCTCCTCGACCGTGCGCTTTGTGAGGGTTGTAGGACTCCACCCCAGCTAAACCCGACCCTTTGTTGGATGGGAGAATCGACAAGGTAGTCGTTTGTAACCGTTGAAGAAAAACCAAAGGTTGTGCCCAAGGATGTTCCTAGGACAACGCGGGTACTTGCTTCAAGCGGTTGGCGATTGTTCGCGCTACTTCGATGGTCGATGCTGTGCCACCTTGCTCGGCGGTCCGAATACTCCCCTCGGCAAGGCATTTGGCGACCGTAGTTTCGATGAGCTCGGCTGCGTTGCGAGCGGTTGGATCATTGTGGCGATCCGCGAGCCACTCAAGCATCATGGCTGACGAGAGGATCGTTGCGATCGGGTTGGCAACATTCAAACCGGCCAATTGAGGCGCCGTTCCGTGCGAAGGCTGAAACATCCCATGATCGTTTCCTATTTCGGCCGAGGGAGCCATGCCCAGTCCGCCCACGATGGCCGCCCCCAGATCTGATAATATATCGCCAAATTGATTCTCCATTACCAACACATCCCATTGGCTTGGGCAAGTAACCATATGCAAGCTCATGGCATCCACATAGACCGCGTCCGCTTCAATGGATGGATAACGGCTTGCAATCTCATAGAAAATTTTCCGGAAGAAAGCAAAGCTTCTAAAAACGTTGGCTTTGTCGACGCATGTGACCTTGCGCTTTCCGTCGATCGGTCGACCCTTGCGTTTCTGGGCAAGCCGGAATGCGAAATCTACGATGCGTTCGGTCCCTTGGCGAGTGATGACCAACGTGTCGGTGGCCACGATGTCGTTGAGCTGGCACCCACCACCAAACGATGCGAACAAGCCTTCAAGGTTTTCTCTAAGGATGATCATGTCGATGCCTGCTCCAGCTGTATTGAGCGGCGAGTTTACGCCGGGATAGAGTTTGACCGGACGAACGGCTGCGTACAAACCAAGCGCCCGTCGGAGCCCCATCATCATGTCCGGTTGAACTTCGGTTCCATCCGGTTTGCGCACATCTGGAAGACCGATGGCTGCTAACAAGACGGCATCCGCCTTCAAGCAGTCCGCAAGGACACTATCAGGAATCGCTATGCCATGTTTGCGATAATGTCCCGCTCCTGCTTCGTGACAACGAATTGTGAGACTGACGTCTTTGCAATGCTCCTGCAATGCGTCCAGAACGCACACCGTGGCATCCATGCACTCTGGCCCAATGCCGTCTCCTGGCAACGCAACGATAGAATAGTTCGACATGGAATTTTCTTTGGGGGCCGAATTCGAATGAGGAGTCCGACACGTGGCAGAATGATTATTGACTAACTATTGGTCGAGATTTTGTTCAAGCAGCTTCAATCGTCGTACTTGCTTAGCAGCGATCCATGGACCGACGGTGCGGTCGAAGTCAAGAAAATGCGGTGTCTGCTTGTGATCGACAAATGCGTTTGCGTCGATATAAGTTTCGTACAAGACGATCGTATTTGGATTCGATTCGTCCTCCAGAACATCAAACTGGCAACAACCAGGCTCGTTGTCGACCGAATCTTTGGCTTGCTGAATCACCCTCGCCCGAAACGTTTCGATGCATTCTGGCTTGATTTCAAAAGTGACAACGATTGCGAAGGTAGGATTTTTCATTGGATAAAATGTTCCGTCGGCGGGTAAAAATCATTGCTCAACATTCCGCTTGTCCCGTAGGAGGCGGAAATTGGTAGCTACAGCATACACGCACGAAAAGGTGTCCGGTACCGTTTCACGTAAATCGGCACATCTGCTCCCCTCGAAAGGCGGCGAAATTTACGCTTCTAACGAATCGATCACGCCCATCGCCGCCTCATGCGGTAGAAGTTGGAAGTGCGAAGTTCGAAGTTTGAAACAGCGTCTCGAAGCATTCCTCGTTGTTGGCTGTTACGGACCGACCCGGGTCGCGCCGGTGTTGCTCCAGCCAGTCACGTCCGAATAGGTAATTCAAGTTTCCGCGGACTATTTAAGAGGACACTCACCATGCATTGCTTCCCTCGATGGCAATGGCGCGAACTGGGCAACCGTCACCACCCAATATTTTTAATGGTAATGCAATAAACTCGACCACCGACTGAGATAATTGATCCAGATTTGCCAACCCCTCCACGATGACGATTCCTCCTCGGAACAACGCTTGATGCACCTCTGTCAATTCGACCATGTTGTTGACATCAGCAACCGAGGGTGGCTCAACGCCGATCAACGCAACTTTGCACTCGACCAACCAATGAGCTAGCTCCAACGAAATCCGAGGCAATTCGTCACGGTATTCGGTAGTCCCATATCGCAGATACCAGTCCGTTCGGAACAACAATCGATCCCCTGGGTCCACATAGCCGATCGATTGAATGACGTCGCTCACTATGATGTGCATTCGCGGTGGGGCAGGTGCGAGATTCACGATTCGGGCTCGTCCACAGCATGCGCTCAGCACTTGTTGGTCGAGAGTTTGGCCTCCAGGCACGAAATGGTACGGAGCATCCATGTGCGTGCCCGCATGCGAATAGAGGTTGAGCGTGGTCGCATTCCATCCATCCTGAGCGATCGTTCGGCAGGGACTGATTTGAACCCCACGCATGTCTGCCGAAACAGACAAGCTCAAGTCGACGATACGATTTTGCTGGCGTTGCAAACCCAACGACATGGGCTTGCGAAGGACAGCGGACTCGTAAAGCGACTCGACGACGCGCAACGTTTTGCGGTACTCGTCGCACGACGTTTCGCAGGCAACCGTTCCATCGAGCACTTGCATAAAGTGTTGCTGCGTCGCGTACACACAGTCCCCTCCGAAACCCTCGCGACTGTGGCAATACTCGTGTTGTATTGGTTCCTTGCCAAGTTGCTTGATCGTTAAAGTGCCGTCCGCATCCAACCAAATGCTGCCTCCGTCCGCTTCGACAAGCAATTCGCCAAACGTATAGCGAGGATTGAAACTGTTTGGCATACCTTTTGATGTCGAAACAAACATTTTTAGAATCTGAGGTTCGTTGTAACGGTTCGCATCCCACATTCCCCGCGCACCATTCTCAAAAACAAATTGTAAAACACCCGCATCCTCGCCTTGGATGCAATGGTTCAACCGCCGAACATCCGCAAAGCACTCGACGATTTCTCCCGCCAAGTACCGAAACGTGTCGACGAAATGGACTCCGGTTTCGTGGATCAGCAACCGTGGCATCTGTCGAAAGTAGGGCTGTCGTCCGAGGTAAGCATCCTCGCCCCACCCATCGCCCGTTCGAGTTCGCATATGAATAGTGTGTAGCCGGCGACCCACAACTCCACTTTCCAGGATCCGCTTGATTTCACGATACCAAGGTTGAAAGCGAAAGTTTTCGTGAACCATGAACGGGCATTCGTTTGCCTGGGCCAAATCCATGATGGCGATCGACTCGGAAAATGAATTTGCGAGCGGCTTCTGACAGATGATCGGCAGTTTGCGCTTCAACACTTGTTTGATCAGATCAAGTCGTCCGTGAGGTGTGGTCGCAATATCGACGAAGTCGAGGTCGTGTCGTTCCAACGCTTGGTCGATGTTTGTCGCAAACACCGGGATGTTGTGTCGGTTGGAGGCCTCCCGTGCCTTGCATTCGTCCAGGTCAACGACGCAAACAATCTCCGCGTTGGGCATTCTCCTCCAAGCGTCCAAATGAAACCCGCTGAAGTAGCCAGCACCGACAAGGAGCCCTTTACGTTTTATTGTCATTTGGACACCTCTTCTTTGTTCAAAGGTCGCGATGGATCCACCAGCATCCAGAGAAACACCGAAGCGATGTTCATAGACGCGGCAATAAAAAAGAAAGGCGTTGGCGATCCAGTCCATTTCAGGAGATAAGGGAAGGCGAGTGCCGTTACGAACGAACCGATGTTGCCGGCCATATTCATTGTTCCTGAAACTGCGCCGGCGTTTCGGCCTCCAATGTCGATGCAACTGCTCCACGACGATG
This sequence comes from Pirellula sp., assembly GCA_040080875.1. Lineage (GTDB taxonomy): Bacteria > Planctomycetota > Planctomycetia > Pirellulales > Pirellulaceae > JBKCUI01. The sequence continues at coordinate 1,246 of JBEBHM010000085.1, read as the reverse complement.
CAAGCGTCATGTCAGCCCCGAACACACACAGGCTAAACCATAGCGATGAACTCAGCGGATCGCTTGAATACACGCTGCCGATCAATCCAACTGCCGAAAGAAAAAAACCAATCATGGCTGGCAAGCGTCGCGATAGAATCCAACGCTGCCTGCGATAGAGCCAATCGACCCACCACCCTGCAAACCAGTTGCCGACCGCTCCACAAAGCAGAGGCGCCGAGGCGTAAAGTCCAGCGTTTAAACCGGTCAACCCAAATTGTTCACGAAGCCGCGGAAACAACCAGGTCAAACAAAAAAAGAACGTAAAATTGGATGCAAAGTACTGCCCGCACAATGCCCAAAACGTAGGGGACTTGAACATGTGATGGACGGCCAGAGGAGTCGCGATGACCGGCGATGCATTGCTTGAAATGTTGCGGTTAACTGCGTCTTGCCGTGTGCGTACGATGTAGTCCAATTCGCTTGGCGGTAACCACTTGGCCAAGATCGGTTCGTCTCGAAAAAACAAATACCAAGCGATCGCCCAAAGAAACCCTACCATCATCAAGATGACAAACGAAGTTCGCCAACCGAACTCGCCGATCAAGACGGCTAGCGCAGGATAAGCAAACGCGGCTCCAATTCGGGACCCAGAAAAATTGATGCCTTGGACCAGCCCACGCTCGTTCATAGGAATCCAAGAGTACATGGTTCGAGCCACGGCAGGAAATGCGCCAGCCTCGCCAGCACCGAATAAGAATCGTACCGTGAGCATCGAAGTGAACGACCAAGCAACTGCGGATAGACCGGTAAACGCTGACCAAAGCGTGACGATAGCGGCCAACACGCGCCGCGACCCAAATCGATCCGCAAACCAGCCGCCCGGTGTTTGAAACAATGCGTATCCCAGCGAAAAAGCCGCAAACACCCATCCCATCTGCTGATTGGTGAGCGACAAATCGCGTTCTACATCCGATTTCGCAATCGAAATGCAAACGCGGTCGACATACAGCAACACCGACAACAAGAACGTTGCCGCAATCACAAATCCACGAAACGGGAATCTCACCATGAATACGACCTTGTGACCTTTTCTCGATGCGTGGGCTAGAGTGCAGCGCAGCGTCTCGGTGACAACCCTTGGCTCACGACTTGATCTCGAAGATAGCCTCGACCTCGACCGCAGAATTGGTTGGGATTTGCGCAAAGCCCAAGGCGCTGCGGGCATGGTAACCATCAGTCGTCTTGCCAAAGATTTCGTGCAGCA
>JBEBHM010000705.1:0-4562 GCA_040080875.1 Pirellula sp. | reverse complement strand
GTGCGACGTTGCTTCTTAATGGGTGATGACCCCCTCTCTGAAAAAAACTTCGATCATCGCAAGCGATACCCCATACAAAAGCCGTGTCCCTTAGTTTCTCTTAGTGTCCCTTAGTTTCTCTTAGTTTCTTAGTTTCTCCCAACGCAAAATAGACGGCTATTAAATCTGGCAATAGCAGTAACGTTCGAATTCGGAACTGTAAAAACCGCCATTTCGAACTTGGAGATTTAGTCGATTTGCCGTTCAGTGGCAGAACGATCAGTTGAGCGAGGTCCGGCCAACCAACTTTCTATCAGGAGCGCCTCCGACCGGACCTTCGATTCAACGATGTGTTCGACATCCCATCTGTTATCCAAGGATTTTATCATATTCAGCATGCGGACCGATCCAAAACCAGATTATCGTGTCGCCATCCATCACGCCAAGAGCACGGTAGCCGATACCAACTCGAACCGAGAATGTCGGTGGATCAGCTATAACTTGTTTGAAATGTAAACCTGGATGCCTCGAGTTCAATTGAAAAATCTTATATGCTTCACGAGCCTGTTGTTTGACGTGGGTGGGCAAGGTTCCATACGCATCCCAAAATTTCTGAGTCGTCCGTGAGTTCATTCCGTATCGAAACTCAGTTCCTTTGTCTTTCCAAGTCTGTGGTCGTTCAATGCCTCGGCAGCGAGTTTAGCCAATTTCTCGGATGAGGCCGCAATCGCACGATCAAATTCGGTATCTGCCGCCAGTTCCGCAAGAACCCGCGATGCGAGCAGTTCCTGCTCTTCCGTTGGAAGCAAAGATGCTTGTGCAAATGCATGCTGTAAGGATTCTGTCATATTCAACCTCCACGTCCATTCTAGCTACTACCGCGAGTTGCGTCGAACCCTTGAATTTTGCAGGTAAAACCAACCAATTTTGGGTTCGGTCTTGTCATGTCCAACGGCAACCGTCACCCGGTTGCCGCCAAGTGACAATGACTTCAGGAAACGCCCGACCGGCAACTCGGATGTACTTCGACTTCCTTCATGAATTGCGATGGGGAGCGGGGCCATCCAGAAATCCTCGATGGCAACGTTGTCTTCGACGGTGTATAGGTCTTACGCACTGGTGTACTCGCTCAGACCCAATAGTGCGTAGCCGCCCTGCGAGTCGTAGCTTGCTCCGCTCAAGCCGAAATACCATGGGTAGGAGCCTTGAAAATACCATGAGTCGCTAATGAGCGGGCCTCCGTTCCAGTCGGTGTAGATGACCGTTACTCGCATGTTCTCCAAACGTACGTATGGTGAACCTGGCAGCCATTGACGCAACTAGGCAATCGACTGTGTCTCCAACGACAACACGCTTTCGTAGCCTGTGTACAATCACACGGGCAACTAGTACTACATCGCAGAGTGGCGTTGAGTCTACCATTACAAAACGCCCAACCGGTTTTCCGGAGCAAAACCGCCACATGTTGCGCTGTAGTATTAGTTGTCTGTGCCACTTTGAAAAGTGAAGGAAGGTTCAATGAACCCAAGTCAAATCTTCTGGGAGGCAACCAAATCGTTCGGTGAACCAATATCGGTGCAACGTCTCGACATTGAACGGTATCACAATATCTACCATCCGGAGATAATTGATCTACTTAAGCGTCAAATCAGTCTTGGAAACACGATCGTCGATTCCGCTCGAAAAACGCTACCGAAGCTACCGCCAATCTATTTTGGAGTAGTTGACAACATGGATTTCAACGCACGCGCAATTTCGATCGATGGGAAATATGTCATTTGCGTTTATGTTGGAGCGATTCTTGTCCTTCACCAATTGTTTGCAAGAATGCTTGCCGATCAAAGAGTGCTCCCACAAATTGGTAATGTTTCCAATGAGGCCCGCGAGATTGCCGTTTTGGGATCGATTTCTCCTGAAAGTCTATTGCAGCCTGCACACCCAGGCCTTGTTTCGTCCCCGTTGGACTTTGAGCGTCGTGTTTTTCAACGACACTTGGTCGATTTAGCAATGCACTTTTTGGTATGCCATGAGATAGCACACATTGCGAACGGCCATTTAGATTTCGATCGACTGAATAAGTCGGATCCATCGTACGCGATTGAGTCTCAGACGATTGAGATGGACGCGGATAGCAGCGCAGTCGCCTGCGGAGTACTGTTAATCCGCCATCGACTTGAAAACAACCCAAATCCACCTTGGGATAAGTTGTACGCGAGTGTCAATCAATGCGCTTTTAGTTGGGCATTTGCAATTAGTTCTTTTTTCCGTCTGGATGGAGACCTTTCCCTTTCGAAATTTGACCGTTCGGCAAGCAAATATTCACCCGCGAGGGTTCGCCAGGCAAATGCTTTTGGTGTAGCACGAACGTACGTAAACGATTTATGGGACAAATCGATTCAAGACGATTTCTTGATTTCAATGTCCGATGCGATGGTGCAAGTGGAGATAGCATTCTCGATTGTTGGAGGTGAGCCTCTTGCAATGAATGGAATTCAGGAAGCCCACAGCCTTGATGCTTGGAAGTACAACGGAACACTGTTGGCATGGAAAAACGAATTGAGAGACAAACTACTGCCATTTGCTTTCGGCAATCTCGCGCAACCACAGGATCTATCGGTTGATCTGGATGAGATGTATCGAAACATGATGTTGAACAGAAACGCACACAAAAACAGTTGATAGTTCGCATACCGTCATACCACATCTACATCCTCTCGACAACTTTCGCCAACAGCGCCGGTGTCGGGATCGTGAACCTAGCGTCTTTCATATGGTGGGCATAGGTCGAGTCATCGGCACCGTAGCTATAGCTTACCGATTGGCTGCGTAGAGTTCTGCGTACGTGAGCGCCCAGCTTTCGATGAGCTCTTTGAACTTGGCGAGGTCCACTTCACCTAGCGGCTGATAGAAGCTGCGAGTCATGAGTTCTCGATTGGCGATCGTACCCTTGGCTTGCAGATCTAGTACGTTGAACTCGTTGAGAGGGCGTACCGCCATTTCAAAGCGACTGTATTTGTTCTCTCGCCTACCGCGTTCGATCGAAAGATCATCTCGCAAGCACGCGCCACCCCACCCGGCCTCCCCGAAAACGGTCTGATACCGAAAGCCAGGGAACAGGTCGATGAGCTTCTTGATCACGGTCTCAATTCGATCGGACAACTCAAGCCGCATTTTCGTATGCTGGGCTCGGAACTCCTCGATTTCAAAACGCTTGCGTTCGGCCTCCGATTGAAAGTAGTTCGCTCGATTGGCACCACGAGCTGCAGCTTGCTTTAGTTTGTCATCGAATTCTGACATGAGAACATTAAGCCGGAGGTGGCGTTGTGTCTCCCTGGTCATTCTGGCTGGATGAATCCGCAACCGATTCTAGCGTGGTTGTCGATGCTGCATGATTCTCCACCGAATCGTTCGGCTTGGGTGCGTCGCTCGACTCAGAAATCGGTTCATCCCGCGTCTTCTTCATAAACTGAAGCAGATCCGAAAAGGACCGAAGGGGTTCTTTTCCTTGTTGCATCGCATCGCTGATTGGAGTAACTGGCTTGGCAGGCTCGACTCGAACCGGTCGTCTCGATTGCGAGGAGTCGTTCGACTCATTGTCTCGGCGATTTCGATCTCGGTTATCCCCGCGGCCATACGGCTTGGCTCCGCGGTTGCCACGAGGATCGTTTCCGCGTTGCGAAGTGCGATTGCCGTCGCTGGGTCTGCGATCGGCTCCTGAACCCGCTTGGGCTGTGCTTTGGGGGCGACTGCCAGCGACAGGACGTCCTTGCCCACGCGCATTGGGTCTCGCGCCAGCAGAACCTCGATCCACACGCTGGTTACCCGAGTCTCGGCTATTCGAATCGCGACCATATCCCGAATGTTCTTGTGTTCCGCCCGATGATGACATCGAGTCGGATCGGCGCTGTGGTGCTCCAGGTGGGATGGCCGTCAACGCAACGCGTTTCTTTTTCGCATCGACATTGAGCACCCAAACGGGAACAAGATCGCCCACTTGAACAAACTGGTGCGGGTCTTCGATAAACTCAGGTGCGAGACGGCTGATGTGGATCAAGCCACTGCATTCCGGCCCCAAGTCGGCAAAAACCCCAAAGTCTGCTACGCCGATAACGAGAGCTTGCAGCATCGACCCGGTTTGAAGATTGTCCAGGCGTGGGACACGGCATTGCAGAGGAATCGGATACTGAAAATCGCGGCTGTCGGTAAACGAAAATTGCAAACAGTTCGCAACGCGCTTCAATTTTTCGCGACCAACTTGCCAGCTTCTTGCCAGCTTCTCGACATCGATGGCGAGCGTCGGTCGCTCCATTGGGATGGTCGGCACATTTCGAGGTGCTGGCTTGGTTTCTGGTACAGGTGCAAGGGCCCCCGATTCTGCATCGGTTTCCGCATCCGGGCTTTGCGCCTCAGAGTTTTCCGAATCTGGGTTTTCCGTATTTGGGTTTTCCGTATCGGACACAGCGGATTCAACGGTCTCAGCACCTTCTTCCAAACTAGACTCGGGTGCATCTGTTTGTTCTGAGTTCAGAGATTCGGTTGCCTCTGAGAGTTCGGCTGCGAACGGAGTCGCATCCAGTTCGGAA
>JBEBHM010000704.1:0-4567 GCA_040080875.1 Pirellula sp. | reverse complement strand
CGTTCATTGTTGAATAATAAAAAAACAACTTAGCCAAAGCTTACGCTCCTAACGTCGTTTCGCTCTTATTCGGCTTGGCGATCGAGACAAAGATATCGTGCAACGACGGTTTCACCATTTCGAAGTGCTCCACCTCTCCGGCTTGCATCAATGTCTGCAAAATCGCGGTGCGGTTGGCATCTCTGCTGAGAACCAATTCTCGAAATCGACCTCGATCGACCTGCTGTTCAACACCGGGGATAGAATCGGGCACGCTCGCCAGCGAGCTCAGACGAACACGCAAACGAGGCTCGCCATAGTCGTGTCCAATTTGCTCGAGCGATCCGTCCAGGACTTTGCGTCCCTCAAAAATCATACAGACTCGATCGCACAGTCGTTCGGCCATCCCCATATCGTGCGTGCTAAAGAGGATCGTGGTCCCCGCATCGCGCAATCGCAATACCGCGTCTCGAAGGACTTCCATGTTGACCGGGTCCAATCCGCTGAATGGTTCATCCAGGATGAGTAACTGCGGATTAGATGCGACCGCACAAATGAATTGGATCTTTTGGGCCATGCCTTTGGATAACTGATCGATTCGCTTTTTTTGCCAACTTTCAGCACCTAGTTCCTTAAGCCATCGCTGAATGCTTGCATCGGGTTTTCGCATCCCTTTCAGCATGGTAAAGTAACGCAAGACTCGACCGACCGACATCCGCCGATAAAGTCCGCGTTCCTCGGGCAGATATCCCACGCGATCGTCAGCACAACCACCACGATCACTTCCGAGTACTCGTACGGTTCCCGTGTCGGATTGATAGATGCGGAGGATCATCCGCATGGTGGTTGTTTTTCCCGAACCGTTTGGTCCAATAAAACCATAGATCGACCCCGTCGGCACATTCAAATCCATCGGATGGACCGCTTGCTGATTGCCGAATCTCTTAGAGACTCCGAGTAATTCGACTGCAAGTGAGGTCATTATGGCTTGCTAGCCGCCTTCGGCCAAGTGACTTTACCTGCGTGAACGGTACGTATGCTGTAAAGAGTCCCGCCACCAGTGATATAAAGGGTCCTCAAATCGTCGCCACCAAAGGCACAATTGGTTACTTCGTCGGTTGGTACATGAACGAACTCGACCATCTTGCCTTCGGCATTGAACACGTAGATCCCACCCTTTTTGCTTGCGTCCGGTTCGAAGGGTGGTTTGGATTGGCTGGTCCCACCTGCTACGTAGAGATTGCCTAGAACATCTTGTTTGAGGCCATCTGGACCACGACTCGTACCCCAATCGTAAATCATGCGCTGGCTCGTTGGCAATACGCTGCCGTCGCTTTGCAAATCGAATCGCCATAGCTTGCGAGCCCCACCGAGTCGATCGTTGCAATTGTCCGCTACGTAAAGAAAACGATCATCGGCCGATACGAGGACACCGTTGGCCCGTTCGACTTCACGTCCGATCACGCGGCTAACTTTGCCATCGAGGTCGATTCGATACACTCCTTCGACCTTCTTTCCGTCTGAATCTAGCTGTTGCATCCCATCTTGGTTGCCATAGCGAGGATCTGAGAAGTAGATGCGCCCCTTGGAGTCAAGCGTGATGTCGTTCGGTGAATTGTACGGCTTGTCCGCATACGAAGCGGTCAACACTTTGATCGTGCCATCTCGCAAAGTTCTCGTCACTCTTTTTTGGACTGGCTCACAAGCCAACAGCGACCCGTCGCGATCCATCAAGAGCCCATTGGTCCCAGCAGCCTCGCGAAAAATCGCAGCTGCACCGTTCCGGGTGAGACGATTGATGTTTCCATTTCCGCTTGTCAGCACGCCCCACTCTGGATCCCAAGCTGGTCCTTCACCGCCACGCCCTTGTTCCGAAACGACTTGTAGTTTTGCGTTCTTTTCAAACATCGATGCCGACGACGGCGCTGCCTCGAGGGCCTTGGCTTGCCGACTGACCTCGTCGAGAATCGTATCCTCGACTCCATCCGACCAGATCGATGGCAATCCGTAGTACACCATCGCACCACCTCCCTCATAGCCACCCTCCTTGAGCACCCGATAGCTTGGGATATAGGCCATCACGTCATGCGAATACCCGGCCACAAAGCTCGTTCGAGGCACTCGGCTTTTGATTCGCAGCGAATAATCGACGACCACTTCTCCGCCCAATGCCACCATGTTGAGTTCGTCGCCAATGCGCCAAAACGACACTGGGTACGGGTAAGTCGGCTGGAGCGGCTTGCCATTCTCTATTTCTTGTAGTAATTGTTTGGCTCGCAACGATTCGTAAATGTTGCTCGATTCCGTTTGCTTCTTAAGTTCGTCTTGGGTTGGGAGCTTGTCGTAGGCCAATTCGACTTCGCGGTACTCGCAATCAAGTTTAGGTGAGGCTTGTTTCATTTCGGATGTCATCAGGACTTGATCAACCGCACTCGCCAATTGACGACCGTAATGCGCGGCTAGTTCCACGGTTCGTCGCGGCAGCGGATTTTGGTCGGCCCCACATCCAGCGAAAAAATGCGCTATGCAGCCTGGGTGCCGCGATTCCAGTTCCGTTTGTGCATAGCCCGGATAGTCCGCCGACCATTGGTAATTCGATACAACGGTCGCATGGCAAGCGTATCCGAAGAGGATCGATGTGAGTTTGCCCTTGTCGTTATGGACTGCTAAAACCGGTACGTCGTGATCGGATGGACCGACCAACTCACTTCGAGTCCGTAACTTGGCGACATCGGCTTCCTTGTTGTTACGACGATTGACCGCGAAATTGGTTGCCCCGACACCCCAACTGACTTTGCTCGGTTCGAATTTATCTATCGCTTGACCAACCAAATTCACGATCGTATCACGCAACTCCACCGCGTATTCTTCCACTAGGCGACGTTGGTTCACGTCGATTTTGTAGTAGTGCAGCGGCCCCAGGTTGCGTCGGACCACCGGCCCTGAGTGCGTATGCGAACAACATAGCATCACCCGGTTCGATGGAATCGCGTACTTCGTCTCGATGGCTTGTCTGACCTCCATCGCCAACTCGCGGTCGATGCCCACCAGATCAAGTGAGATGATGGCGACTCGCGTCTTATTGTCGGATTCCAGCACCAACGCTTTCGCGTAGAGCTCCGTTGTTTTGCCATCGGCTGGTTTGTCTCGGCTACCGTAGCCTGCCATCCACAGATACTTGGTTGGCGTAATGATCTTAGCCGCTGCACCCGCTCGCCAGTTCTGAGCGCATAATGTCGAAACCATGCTCAGTCCCAAGAGTATCGACAACAGGACCGTTTTCAGCATGCTCATTTCTTTGCTCCTAAGTTAACAAATCGTAAATTCGCTTGTCCCTCAGTGTATCAGCTATCCACTGGCAGCCGTCAAACCGTCCCTGTCGGGTGTGCTCATTAGGCACCGAAACTACATAAGCACCCGCGCTTACGCCCGCTTTAGTTCCGGTCGGACTGTCCTCCAAGACAAGCGTATGGTGGATTGGAATACCCATCCTTTGGGCCGATTCCAAATAGATGTCCGGAAAGGGTTTACCCCGTTCTACTTCTTCTGCTGTGATCACGAAATCGACTCGCTTGAGAACCCCTACTAACGATAACGCCCGCGTAGCAAAATCTTTCGTCGAACTCGTCGCAACGCAACGCGGTAAACGTAGGTTATCCAAGTGATCGAGCAATTCCTCTACGCCGTGCATCATCGCCAATTGATTTGGCAATAGGTCTTCGAATATTTCATCCGTTTCTCGCTGAAGCGCTTGCCAACTTTCTTTCAATTGTTCCTCTCGTATCAAGACACCATAGGCCTGTTCCGCTGGCAACCCTATCATTTGTTGACGAACATCGTCACGGTAGATTTTTCCACGTCGCCCCATGAGGATATTGCCTACTTCGCCGTACAGATCTTCTGTATTGAGCAACAGCCCATCCATGTCCAACGCCACCCCTTGTATTGCCTTGATCGGCATTCCGTCCTCACCTTGTGGATAACTTGTCAACTCATCAGCGAACATTGTTGTTCGTCTACTACCTTTTGAACACCGGTGTTTGGGAGGTTCACAACTTGCCCTTCCTTCGACGTCCTTCTTCGCTCCATCCAACGACTTCTCGACGCCTTTTGCACTATCCTGCGATCGCTTTTTATCCAGCTTTTCGTTGCTGCTTTGCGGGTTTTGTCCCTGGTATCTACAGTTTCTACGGCCTCTCTACAAATACAACAAAGATATATATCTGTTTAGGTTAGGTAATAGGCAAGGCGTAATCCTCGATGAATCTTCGAAGCCTATCCTAAACCGTTACCAAGTGGATACAATACGACCTATCAAGCGATCGAATCATCTTTGCCATTTCCAAACACTGAATGGCGACCGCCAAAGTCAATCAGCCAAGGAATAAGTTGTGCCAAGTGCCAAAAACGTCTTAGGTACGAATTTGCAAGCGTGCTCGGTAGATCCAATAACGGGTTTCTTTCGAGATGGTTGCTGCCGATCAGGGGCTGACGATTTGGGTCTTCACTTGGTCTGTGCTGAAATGACTAAACCGTTTTTAGAGTTTTCGAGTTCGCGAGGACACGATTTGTCGACACCGGTACCAGC
>JBEBHM010000703.1:0-4568 GCA_040080875.1 Pirellula sp. | reverse complement strand
CTCATGCAGACGGGCAATATGGTTACCGGCAGGCCATGCATTGGGTCCTGGTTGTCGTACGGATTGGGTTCGATGAACAGCAATTTACCCACCTTTGTTGTCTTGGTGGCTCAACCTTCGAATACGGAACAAATCCAAGCCATCTCCGCGCGGCTTTGGTCATCGGGGTGCCTGCCGGGCGAGCATGCAGGTGTCAGCTTTCGGTCGAGCGGAGATCCCATTCTCTACATTAATAATCCTGCCGGCGTGCCTGCCGAAATTCGTCGCAAAACTTTGGATAGTCTCAATGCTCTCAACGAAATGAATTTCCGAGCCGTTGGTGATCCAGAGATTCACACACGCATCCAACAGTACGAACTCGCTTTCCGCATGCAATCAAGCGTTCCGGAACTTACCAGCATTGCGAACGAGCCCGACAGCACGTTCGAACTCTATGGAGAAGAAGCCAAGAGGCCAGGAACTTTTTCAAATTCCGTCCTGCTGGCCAGACGCATGGTCGAACGGGACGTGCGGTTTATTCAGGTGTATCTCAACAACTGGGACCACCACGCCAATGTTCGTACACGCTTGCCATCGCAATGCAAAGATGTCGATCGAGCGACCTATGGCCTGATCACCGATCTCAAATCCCGAGGACTGCTTGACTCAACACTCGTTGTTTGGGGCGGCGAGTTTGGCAGAACCATTTATTCGCAAGGAGGGCTTACCAAAGACAACTACGGACGCGATCACCATCCGCGATGCTTTACGATGTGGATGGCGGGCGGTGGAATCAAGGGGGGCGTGATCCACGGCGAGACCGACGACTTCTCGTACAACATCGTCAAAGACCCCGTCCACATCCGAGACTTCCACGCCACGATACTGCATTTGATGGGAATCGATCACCAACGCCTCTCCTTTCGCAATCAAGGCCTGGATCTTCGACTAACCGGCGTAGAACCATCCAAGGTCATCCAACAGCTCTTGGCGTAAGAGTCGGATGAGTCCTCAATGGGATTCAAGGATGGATTAGGCCTGCGCCTTTGAGAGTGCCACCGTGCCCTATTGTCGCCAAAACATTGCAGGTCAAAAGGCCGAACTCAAACGTTGGCTCAAAGGAAACAAACGGCGCAAAGTCCAATGGTTCATCGACAAGGCATCCAGCACTAATCTAAATCGCCCCAAATGAGCTTCGCGAAAAAGGGAACTCCATGGAATAGATTGCGAACGCATTCAACGTCTCACGAAGAACGGTTTGACGTAACTCGGCGACTCGTCGATGACGACGTTTTCTCCCGGTGCCGCAAGCAAGATCGGCGGGGATTGGCCAAGCGGTACTTCAGCGGCGATTAACTTGCCGAGTTGACGAGCTGTATGCGTTCGAAAGACATCCCGCAGATTCTTGATCGGCTGGAAGGCGGCTTCGATCCAGAGATGGAAGAGAAACGCAAGGAGGCATTCAAGACGAAAGACTACAAGAACATTGCGAAGAAGCCGTTGGACGTGCTTCTTGCCACGAACATGATCTCGGTCGGCGTGGACGTGAAGCGGTTGGGGTTGATGGTGGTGGCCGGGCAACCGAAGGACACTGCAGAACACATCCAAGCCACCAGCCTTGTCGGTCGTTCATTCCACGGCTTGGTTTGCACCGCGTTCAATTGGGGCAGACCCCGTGACTTGTCCCATTACGAAACCTTCGAGCATTACCACACGACGTTCTACAAGCACATCGAACCGCTGTCGGTCACGCCGTTCTCACCGGGAACCTTGCAACGGGGACTGGCGGGGCTGCTGGTGTCGCTCGTGCGGTTGCGGCGCGTGGAGTTCAACCCGAACGAAACGGCATCCAGCATCACGACCGGCAATCCCTAAGTTCAGGATGCCATCGAAACGATTGCGAAGCGGGCCGAGTTGATTGGCGACGGCACCAAGACCGGGGATTTTTGCCGAGCGGAATTGTTGAGTAAGGCCGATTTGTGGCAGGCCGAGGCCCAGAACAACACGGGTGGCCGAACGCTGACCTACACCGAACCATAAGGCTCGGATGGCCCGAAGAAGGGCACCACGGTCAAGTTGCTGCACAGCCCCGGCATGGAGCGATGGGAAGAATTTACTTGCCTCAATTCGTTGCGTGACGTCGAGCCGCCCGTGAAGTTCATCGTAAGCGACGCGGGACTCGATGAAATCGGGAGTGAGGAGTTGAGAGAGAAGGCGCGGAGGAAAGTGTATGATTGTCCATCGCGGTTCGTGATTGAGCCATTTTTCCGTTTGCGATAGATCCTAACTTGTGAGGTATACAAATGAGATTTCTTCTAACTTCAATTGTGCTCGTGTGGACAATCTCTGACTTGCATGCCCAGGATCGCATCATCAAGGAGCTGATCCCCGAGTTGCAACCTTTCGCATGGATGATTGGGAAGTGGGAGCCGGATGAGGTTTCTACGACAAGCAGCAAACTAAAACGCTGGGTATGGTTTAACGGCGGTAATCTGAGAAATGGCGATAGCGACTTGAAAATGCTTACTCCCATCGACGTGAGGAAGTCAGAAGATGGTCAAAAATTGGTAACCTCGTACACATATTCGACAATGGGTCGCGAGACTCATGTTAATGAGATCATATCCTGGGACGCAAAAACGCGGAAAGTCAATTGGAACTGCAAATTCGACTGGGTTAAAGGGGCCATGAAAGAAACGGGAGATACAGAAGCATTTCTTGAGCCGAGAGAAAATGCTTGGGTTGCGCAAACATCTCAGACGAATATTCGATTCGTAGTGCCTCAATACTCGTTGTTTGAGCGGACGCTCTATACACCTGAATCGTTTACGATTACTGCTGTCGTGAAGAACGACAAATTCAGTTCTGCGAATTTGAAGCCGGAGCTTCGGCCATTGGCATGGATGGTCGGCGATTGGAGATCTTCGAAAGTCCCTAGCACAGAAAACGGGTTTTATTCCTATATCCTCGCGGCAGATGGAATGCAGGTACGACCTTCAGCTGATGGAAGCCGCTTGCAAATCCGGTACTATTACTGCATTCAATACGGAGGACTGTGGGCGTGTGAAGGTGATGTGGTTGAAATTGTGTCTTGGGATGCTGATAAGAAAAGCTTTCGAGTCGACACCTCGATCGAAATTTTCTCTAGCTTCCGTCGTCACGAGAACTCAATTAGAGAGGAAAGAGTTTATTTTCTAATCCCTGTCGATGAGAACAATAAGCAAAGTCTAGAGGCCGAATCGGCGGCAAACGCCGTTCACATTCAGCGCACTGCACAAGGACTTCGCAGAACGGGCTTCGCTGATGGTCATGGAGATAGTGCTACTTCGCATCCGGAACTGGGCCAACTGCTAAAAGTAGATTTTTCGAAAATCAATTGACAGGCATGACGAGCAGCCACATGAAAAAATCCGAAGTTGGGGAAGTTCGCCCCAGCCAAACGCTCACGACGTTCGGCATCAGGTCGCTGGTCGATCTGCCGAATATGTCGGTGATCGTGATGGGCTTGGACGATTGGCCCGGTCGTCCATCAAGGGCCGACGAATTGCAAACGCTTGCTCTACTTGTATGAAACAGGTGCCATCGGCGAAGCTTTAAACGCGGAAGTCAAATGCGATGGGTGTGGACAACGACGACGTATGGGACAGGCCTTCGGCCCAATGAATCGAAGTGTCATTCCAGCTTGCCGTGGACGCCGACCTCATCTCACAGACTTTGCACCTGACGGTTGCGATCAAGAACACATGAAGCCAATGCTCCAAGGTGCATCCAACCTATGGTTTCCAGTCATCATTTCGGCGTTGTCCGTCCCGCAAGCAGCAGATGATCTTGGTCGAACTGTGGAGGAGAACTGGGCGATCCTAGACAAGGCCACGAGCATTGGTCAACCTAGCATTCTTTGAGTGAGACCATGACGCCAGAACGCTTCATTGTCGAAACCGCGAATGTTTTGGTTCGTCAGCTGCCGACCGGGACCATCGAATCCGTAGCGGAGGCGATCTTGTGTTGTTCGGCTGGCTCCCTCAAGGCAGAAATTTCAAGACGCATTGCACATTATCAACAACGCGACCTGATCATTGTCGCAGCAGAACCATCGCGATGCTCAGTCCGTCGAATACATAAGAACGAGTATCCGAGTTCTTTGAAAGCAGACAAGTATCCAACTTTCAATAGCGCCAATGAATGACTTTGAAGATCGGCTACGGGAAACGTCACTTTCATACGTTCAATTCTAAGCTCTTTGGCTTTCGCGAGAGACGAAGCTACATGTCTCGGATTTGATGCCATTGGCACCACCACAAATTGCGGGTTTCCGGCGATGTCGACGATATCGATCGCAAGTCGTTCGTCGGCCGTATGAAGAGTGCCTCGAATCGATTCTTTACTCGCTCCACAAATAGAGTTCTCGAACTTGTGAAATAGGACCAATTGGCTATCGAGATCGCTCCCTTGATCGTTATTGCATCTGCCGCAGGTCAACGTTGTTTGTTTGCCCCCAATTGATTTGGGAACGATGTGCTCAATGTCTCCGAACGTGACGTGTGTGACCTTGCTCTCGCAGTATGCGCATTTGTCAGCCGTTTCCCTTT
>JBEBHM010000084.1:0-17121 GCA_040080875.1 Pirellula sp. | reverse complement strand
CTGATAGAAACGGGATCGGACAGACCGAAACTTTTGCTTTGTCCAGATTAGATTTTTGGGTAGTGGACCTTGTTAAAGGTCCTGTGGTTCAGGGATCTTTAACGAGATCCACTACGTCCAACCCCAATTTTTGATCTGGACGACGCATTAGATTGAGGCCGAATCGTCGGGGTTGAAAAGCTGACTGATCGACTTATTGGAGTGAATTCGTCGGATGGCTTCGGCCAACAACGGAGCAACGCTCAAGACTTGGATTGTGTCGAGCCGTTTTTCAGGTGGGAGTGGGATCGTATTGGTGATCACCAAACTGTTGATCGGCGCTTCGCGTAGATTCTTGATAGCGGGTTCGCACAGCACCCCGTGGGTTGCTGCCAAATGAATTTCTTTGGCGCCTGCCTCGTGGACTAGCCGAGCGGCGCCGCAGATGGAACCTGCGGTGCTGATCATGTCGTCAAACATGAGGCAAATCTTGCCTTCGACCGGTCCACCAATGATGTTCTTTTGCTGTGTTTTGAAGGCGTTGTCTCGCACTTTGTCGACAATGGCAAGTTTACCACCTAGTCGTTTCGAGTGGCCGATGGCTCGTTTAATGCTACCTTCATCTGGGCTGACGACGACGATGTCCGCAGGGTCGAAATTCTTGCTTTGGAAGTAGTTTGTCAAGACGGGAGCGGCATACAAATGGTCCACAGGTACATCGAAGAAGCCCTGAATTTGAGGTGCATGGAGATCCATCGTTAAGACTCGGTCGGCTCCTGCGCGGGTGATGACATTTGCAACGAGCTTTGCAGTAATCGGAGTTCTGCCTTCGTCTTTACGATCTTGCCGCGCGTACCCATAGTACGGGATGACCGCAGTGATTCGAGCCGCGCTAGCACGCTTGCACGAATCGATCATGATGAGCAATTCCATCAAGTTGTCGTTGACGGGTGGACAAGTGGATTGGATGAGGTAGACATCGCGACCGCGAACATCGTCCTCGACCTTGCAGAAATTTTCGCCATCGGGGAATTTGCCAAGGGAAATAGCTCCAATATCGAGGTGCAGCGACGAACAAATGTCCTTGGCCAATTGAGGATTTGCACGTCCACTGAAGATCTTTAGTTCTCGCATCGATAGCCCATTTCAAACATTTTGGATTCAACTCTACCTAGTTCTTCGATTGTATTGATACTCAGGGATTCACAAGCCTTTAATACTGGTCGAGCATCAACTTGTTTGCCATTGTTCCTCAAAAGTTCCGGACAATCGGTCAAATAGTATTCCGCTTGCGAATTGTGGTTTTTGAGATGATCGAGGGCCCAGAGTAAACTCGATCGTTCAAACAAGTAAGTGCTCATATTGACTTCGCGAATTTGCAGTTCATTGGGGTTTGCATCTTTGTGCTCGACGATTCTGAGGAATCTGCCTTGTTTGTCACGCACGATCCGCCCGAGGCCCTGCGGGTCGTCCTTGATGAGAGTGCCTAGCATACAACTCCAATTCTGTTTGTCGAACTCCATGATCAATTCGGTGATGGAGCTCGATTGAATCAACGGTGAGTCGCCAGCCACAATGAGCACCGGCGAGTCCCCTTTTTCAAGCAGCGATCTCGCAACTTGCACTGCGTGGCCTGTTCCGAGTTGTTCCGACTGGAGAGCGAACTCAACGTCACGGCTGGCAAGCTCGGAACGAACCAGATCGTCACGGTAGCCAACGACGACGATGAGGTGTTGAATTCCCGTCGATCGGAGCGAGTCGATGACCCAATGAATCATTGGGCGGCCAAGCACCGGAAAGAGGACTTTGGGCAGCTCGCTCTTCATGCGGGTTCCTTTTCCAGCAGCAAGTACCACGGCAGTCGTATTGAGAGTCAAGTCTTCCATCCCCTGAATTAGTAACGATCGTGCAGCCTATGCTTGGCCGGGAAAGAGTCATTGGAACAGGTTTTGTTCCGCTGAGACATCTTGCCAAAGATCCACCAAGCTATCCAGGTCATTCGAGTAGCGAATCCGCCAACATTGACGAAATTCGGCATTTTAGGTACTTTCTCTAGCTTCGTGAAATGCCCGTCTATGGCAAATCGTCTATAGGCAAATCGACTATAGGCATGTCGACCGAGGCAAATCAATTGTGGCCAATCCAATTTATTCTAAAGAGAATCCCAATGGCAGGAACCGAACGACAACGAGAACTTCGCCGACGAAGACACCGAAAAAGCAAGCTTGAGTTGCTCCACAAAAAAAGTGAAAAGTCGAGCAAAGCTGAGAAATCGGTGATAGCCCAGAAAGTGCGTCGCCTAAGTCCAGGTGCGGAACAGTTAATTCGGGCGTGGAAACTGTTGTAGGTGCCGAGGGACGGATTGGTCGCATGCTGGTGCGAATGCATGGTCGAATGGTTTTTATTTTGCCTTGTGCTTTTGGTCAAGAATCATGAAACTCCTATCCTTATTGATATCGGTTGCACTCGTTCTTCCTGTCGCTGCCGAGAAAAATTTGCTCAAACCTGCGAATAAGGCGGACAGCTGGCGGCTGGAGCAAGTGGAGGGCGGCAAGGCAGAAATGAAGGTGGACGAAGATTCTGTGACATTCAAAGTTACAGCGATTGATTCCACCGATTGGCATGTTCAGGCAGTCCAGACCAATCTTGATCTTAAGGACGGAACCACTTACGTGCTCAAGTTCAAGGCCCGGTCGCCTGATGAGGTCACCATGTCGGTCAACGCGATGATCGACCAAGAGGATTGGCACACGATCGGACTTTGGGAAGAGATCACGCTCGGCAAAGAATACAAAGAATTTACAAGCGAATTTGACGCAAACAGCACAGTGCCCAAGAAGAATCGAATCTCGTTCGTCATGGGAAACTACAAAGGCGAAATACAGATCAAGGACGTTTCCCTGAGGGCAAAATAGCGATTCGCGGTTCGAATCTCTCGTGATATCAATCATTGGTTCGACTTACATTGGTTCGGCTTTCTTGCAGTGCACTGTTCGGTTATACTCGTACGTTTAAACAGACTTACGGCAGCATACGACGCTGCCAATCACAAATCATTCAGAGGGGCCAAAGGCCCGCGAAAAGACCTTCTTTATGTCGGATCATTGGAATGGCATTGCTAACTTGCTCGGAACACCTTCTTTGAACCCAATCAAGAAATCCGAGACTTCCTCAAAACCTGCCAAACAAGCCGTCGAAAAATCCGAAACGTCGGAAAACACATCTCCGCCGATCGTTGAAACCCCAAAGCCTAAGCCTGAGCCTTCTCGGCTAAGAAGCTCCTGGGATGCAGTGGCTCAGTTCTTTGGTGTTTCGGCGCCTGAACCTGTCGCAGAATCCGCCTCGCCCCAGACTTCAACAAGGTCTCGACAGCCAGAGCCAAAGCACTCAGCTCCACGCAAAAGCAAGCCGAGCATGTGGGGTGGTGACGAAAAAGAGAATGAATCCAACGAGTCCCGATTGCCAGAGGAATTGCCTGCCACGCGATCCCAGGAGTCGGATGCGATTGTCCAACGTCCGCGAGAAGGTTTCCGAGATCGAGCTTCTACGCGCCAAGAAAATCGGAGCCCAAGAGAAGGGGCTACGCGAGATCCTATTGAGTCGTCCGAACCAGATCGTCGATCGTCCAGACGTCCTCCTCGGCGAGGACGCAGCTCAGAAAGCGACGAACAACCTACCATAGATGACAGCGCTTTCGGTGCTCCTGGAGCCAGTCATTCGACGGACCCCGCATTTCCAAAATCCGGCAGAGAGTCGCCACGCGAACGTACCGAAGTTCACGAGTCGCGCGACGTCAGAGAACGTTCCAGTGGGGACCGCCCCGAACGATCCAATCGACCCGAGCGATCGACCCGACCCGAACGATCGAGTCGCTCCGAGCAAGCAGAACGACCAGAGCGCGCAGTGCGTCCAATAGACCGTGCCGGCGATCGACCAGAAAGACAAGAAAGATCGGATCGGTCAGTCCGGGCCGACAGTTCAGATCGACCAGTGCGTCCGGAGCGAACCGTCCGTTCAGAAAGATCCGAAAGACCTGACCGCCCAGAAACATCCGATCGTTCCAATAGATCGGCTCCTCCTGAGAGATCAGATCGCCCAGAGCGCTTCGATAGGCAACAACGGCCCGAGCGAGGTTCCACCCAAGAAGTCCATACCGATCGAGCGTCCCGTTCTGAACGTCCTACCAAATCAGAGGCTGACGATGTTCATGATCGTCGGCCAAGTCGTGGCCGCGAACGCGACGTGACGAATCCCAGAGATTCAAGTCAAGAGCGCCGTGCATCCGGGCCGTCGAGACCGAGTAAAGCGACGGGTTTTGGTGCTGGGTTGCATGATGAATCCGAGCCGTTCTCATCTAATGAGTCCATGGATCGGGACGAGTTTTTGCCCGTGGACGACGAAACCACTGTTGCGTCCGAAGGAACAAAAGACTACGACGACCGAGAACCGCGTTCTAAACGACGACGAGGGCGAGGAAGAGGAAAGGGCAAAGAAAGAGGCGGTGATGAAACAGAGGATACCGTGAACGATGACGACGCGATCGTGGAAGTATCCAAGAACACTCGCATCCCATCTTGGCAGGAAGCTATTGGAACCTTGGTCGCAGTGAACATGGAAAACCATCAACGCAATCCAGGTCACGGCCGAGGGCAACGCGGCCGAGGTCCACGACGCGACCGATAAACGAAACATCCCCCAATATAGAGGGGTTTGAATCTGTGCGTTCACGGTTAAAATAGTTGATGTTGAGTGGATTTCGCTATAGGATTTCCAGTCATGCTTGAATCATCAGCAGTTTGTTTTCCTCGTGTTATTACTGGGTGGTTTCAAATCTCTTCTCTAGGATGTTATTATGCATACGCCAACCGTATATGTAATCGATGATGACGAAGGTTCGCGAAATTCTATTGAATGCTTGTTCAATGTTCACGGAATCTTCACCACAACCTTTGACTCGGCTCAAAGTTTTCTCGACGCAAAGATTGTTCAGCCAGTCGGGTGCATCGTTACGGACCTTAACATGCCTGGCATGACAGGCATCGAGCTATTCGAAAAAACTCGAGAGGCCGGCTGGAACATTCCCGCAATCATCATCACCGCTTTTGGAGAAGTGTCCTCTTGTGCCGGCGCGCTCAAGGCAGGTGTCGTTGACTATCTAGAAAAGCCAGTCCCACCTGAAGCGTTGATTGCTCGCGTCCGAGAGTGTCTTTCTGCCAGCGAAAAAAAACACGAAGCAGAGTTGGCACAGATAGATGCAGAGCGAAAACTGAAGAGCCTGACCAACAAGGAATCTGAAGTGATGGAGCTTTTGGTTCAAGGGCAGTCGATGAAAACAATTGCCGCCGACTTCGGTACCAGTTTTCAAGCCGTTTCGCGTCACCGTCAACGAATCTTAGAGAAATTGGGGGTTGAGGGAGACGTCAATCTAGCGCGTTGGGTTCTCGATCATCGTCGCGCTGTCGCGAATTCTCGTTAATGACTCGTTAGTATGTCACATTTGCTCGACTCTTCGAGTCGAGTTGCCAAGCCCCGCTGAGGTTGTACCACTTTCAGGCGTTTTTGCTTGTATTCGTACTCCTACTCGTACTCGAAACGGCCACACCCTTCGAGTACGAGTACCGCCCTGTGGGCTGAGTATGAGTACGAAAGTCCGCGTTTCGTGCGAAAGTCCAAAGGAATTGTGGGTTAAATGAGGGCTTGCGCCTCAGGATCAATTAGTGCAAAATCACTAAGATACAAAGCTGTACAACTTCCGGAAGAGAGTGTTGGGATCATGTTCGTTGTAGCATTTGTGCAACGAGCCTATCCAGGAGAACGACTCCTACCAATTGGCCGGTTGGGTTGACCACTCGACCCAACTTGGTTTTCTGCGAAACCATCTTGTTGAGGACGGCAATTTGCCCATCCGATTCTCCAAACGTCGATGCGGCTTTGAGTTGAGGATCGATTTCTGCAGAGCGAAGTTCGTTTGTGTCGAAGTAACCGACTAGTCGCTTGTCACGAGGGTGCAGGACAGGCACTATGGTTTGATTCGTGCGCATGGCCAACTCGCGGGCTTCTTCGATCGGCGCATCGAGTGAAATCGTCTTGAACCCTCTTAGCGGCATGCAAAACCGTGAAATCGGATCGCTACCATAGGCAAACATGTTTTGGACTAAGTCTCGCTGCACTGGCTCCAATAGCCCCGCTTGCTCCCCCTCCTCTAGGACTTGACGCAATTCTCGACGCGCAAGGGCTGGACGGACCTTGAGAGGCTCTTCGCCGAGAATTCGTTGCAGCCAACGGCTCAACAAGTAGAGCGCCCAGGTAAGGGGCAAAGCCAAGATGGTAAGTGCAAACAGTGGCCAACCAAAGCGACGCAGCATTTGATGGGGAACTTGATGAAAAATACTCTTCGGGAGCAATTCCGAAACAATGAAAAGGATGGGGGTACTCAATACGCTCACGGCGATGTTCACACGCGGATCGTCGTACCCCCATAGTTCCAATACAAACCAAGCCAGGCCAACTGGAACGCAGTAATTTGCGAAGGTGTTTCCAACTAGCAGCGTTGAAACAAATAGGCCAGGGTGATTGGTCAGCCATAAGAGCCCTCTAGCCACACGTGATCCATCCACGGCATCTAGCACCAAGCGAACCCTTGGAACACGATAGAGACCCGTTTCTACGCCACTGCAAAAAGCGCTGAGAGCACCGGCACCTAAAATAACCATTAACGGATAAATCATGCGATCCCTCCCGAAGTCTCCTCGGCGATATCCACTTCGGAACTGGTGATCTCGACAAACATCTCTCCGCGTCGCAAGACTTCCTTGAC
Organism: Pirellula sp.; assembly: GCA_040080875.1. Taxonomy (GTDB): domain Bacteria; phylum Planctomycetota; class Planctomycetia; order Pirellulales; family Pirellulaceae; genus JBKCUI01. The sequence continues at coordinate 10,325 of JBEBHM010000084.1, read as the reverse complement.
GACTAGCGTAAACGGTCCCCATTCGACTCGATCGTCCACTTGGGCAATCCGCCGCAATTGGCTCTGGATCACTCCAGCAATCGTCGCGTCTCGCGATTCGGGCAATTTGATTCCTAGTGCTCGCTCCAGTTTCTTAACGCGCGTCGCTCCGGTGACTTCCCATTTGGCCTCTCCCGTCTTGGCGAACAATGCTCTACCCATTGCCTGAATACCGGCCGAAGGGCTAGCAAACACAGCTTCAACGATATCATCCAGGAATAGTACGCCGATCGTGTCGCCACGCTCGTTGACCACAATTGCCACCTGATTTTCCGTTTTCAAAAGGGTTTGAAAGACGGATGCAAGGTTGGAGCACCAAGGCACGAAAACTGCCGGAACGGTTATCGGCGCAGTTCGACCCGAGTGCGCTTGTCTGACTTGTTCCCAAGTTGTCGTGCTTGAGACTTCGCCATCGGTTTTCGAAAGAACAAGAACTAGTCTTGGTCTTTCATCGAGCTTGATCTCATTTTCTTCTTCCAACCATTCTCTCAACTGCTCTTTGGACAATGGAAGGGTCAGGGTCGCAAATTGACTCTTGGGATGCATCCACTCGGAAGACTGAATTTCCGAGAGCTGTAAGATGTTTTGAAGTATCCCTTTTTCTAAATCGATCATTCTTGAATCGGTTTCGCTCAACTCGATGGCTCGTTCAAGATCCGTTGTTTCCAAATGGGATTCGGCAACCAAACCGGGCAATATCAAGCGTCGGCAAACGTCGTTGACCGCGTGCATCCCGACCGCCACAGGTCGGACTGCAGTCAGCGCTATCGACATGGGAATCGACACCAAGCGACTAATTCTGAGTGGTGCCAAGACTCCAACACTCTTTGGCAAAAGTTCCCCAAATAAGATTACGATCCCAACGATGGCGAATCCGAAAAACAAAGAAAAGCCCGACCAAGTTTCGATTCGTAATAGCCAGGAAGAAATCACATTGGCACATGCAAAAAACGTAATGTTCACCACAAGATTGCACATCAGAATGCAACTCAGCAAATGTGACGGCTGATTGAGCAACTCCACGATCGATCGATCGCGACGGCTCGCGTTTAACTGGGAACGCTGCGATGCGGTAAGTGAAAAAAGTGCAGCCTCACTGGCGGAAAAGAATGCAGATAGGCTTAGCAGTACGGCGAGGGCTGCAATGGCAACAAGCCAAGTAACGGGGCTAACGCTGTTAACAACGACTTCTGCAGTCAACTTCGACATTCCTGGAACGATGGCAAGCTATTCTTCGTCAGCGGTACGCGATCTCCCAAAGGCAAAATCAAATTCGCTCAGCGCCGGAATGAGCATCGCAGCCGTTGTAAACCCATAGGACAACGAAACCACGCTAAAGACGGCCATTTCTTGATCTCTCAAGATAAAGCTTGTGATCGCAAAAAAAGTCAAAAATGGCAGCAAAAACGAACTGATCGTGATCGCCGGAGATGGGTTGCGATTTCCAATGGCGACGTAAAGCCCTGTGCCCCCACCCAAAATAATGAATAAAAACGGAGCGAGTTGCCTTCCAAAGGAACCGCGGAACATCAGCATAATAAGCATGCAGGTCGCGATTCCAAGGAACAAGAAGAACACAGTACCGAGACTCGTTCCAATGGCCGCTCTACTTTGCGCATAGATCATGCCACAGTGAATTCCAAGCATGGTCACGAACAAGTCCATCACGAATAACGAAATCAAAGTAAATACCAGATTCTCAGTCGAGAGCACCGATTGACTCCAAAGGTATATGCACAAAACTAAGGGAATGAGCACCATCTCTTTGGTCACATACAAAACCCCACAGATCTTGCCGAAAACAAAACTGGGGGGTGAAATTTCCGTCACTAAAAGCAAATCCAGCGCGCCGCCGTCACGTTCGTTGGTAATCGAATTGACCGCCAATGCGTTGATGATGATCAGCGAAAGAACGAAAAATGGCGCTAGCAACGCCACCGTGGACGGCACCAGTTCGTCTTGAAAAGTCGATTCTTGAAACGCTTGGCCACTCAAAATCGTTTGTCGCAAACTCCATGCTACCAACATACCTATGGCCAGATAAGCCATCCGAATCAACAGTACTTTGCGTCCATAGGCCCACGTTCGTATTTCTCGCCAAAGTACTGGGTTGTTCCAAACACGCCGGGGCGCTCGACTCTTCCACGCCTTGACCACTCGTTGACCTTGCTCCAATTCGGGAGATAGGGACGGTGTCGAGTTGAGTCCTAGATCCGTGGTGGCTGTCCCAGTATCGTCCACTTCGGCGGATACGGCTCGGCGTTCCCGCGATGGATTCCAAACCCGCAACATGGCAATGGACAAAACGCACAACCCCACGGAAAGTCCTAACATGCACAAGCCGGAAACGAGCGCATTGCCCGTAACGAAGGGGAGCTTTACAAAGGACGGAAGGGGAATGGGGCTTGTGACTTCCAAGACCGCCCGAAGCGGACTGATGAACACGGCGGCGGAACTTGGAATTCCAGGAATCGCTTTGGCTGCAATGATCTCTCCCAATGCAAGCCATAATGCGATCAGCAACATCGTGACCGCGATCGACTGAAAAGTTTTTTCCCTCCAAAACGCGATCGTTGCGCCTAAAGTTGCGCTGGCTACTAAGGTGCAAAGCGTTACCCATGTACACGACAACGTTTGTTCAAATGACACTCCGCCCAAGAGTGTCAAGGAAAAAACAATCGGCAACGACGCCAAAAATGCATTGAGAGAGGCTAGAAGTCCCGCCCCAATTTTGCCAAGTACTAACTCAGCGTTGGTCATAGAAGTCATCAACAACAAGATGAGCGTCTGCTTGTCCTTTTCATGGCTAACTGCAATCGCACCTGATAGGGCGGCCATAAACAGCAAAACCACCAATTGAAACGGAGCGATCAACTGAAAAATAAGAACGCCGAATCGGGCCAAATCGCCAGCGTTTTGGACCGGCTGAATTCCTGCCAACAATAGCCATGTAGTGCAGATAATGGCAAAAAGCATCATCGCGAAAACCACTCGGTTTACAAAGTGTCGTGCGCGACGGGGAAGAGTTGCAGTTTCTCGAATAAAAATGGGGCCAATCATCCTTCTGAGTGTAGTGTCAGAACCGACCGATGACCATCACACCTCAACTTCTTGAGAAAAAATCGAATTACCGCCAATAATTCTCAGATTCCGTAACGGATTTGATGGAGGTTCCGTTTCTGGATAGCCGAGAAACTTCCTAACCGTTAGCCTCGATGGTCTATTGCATTCATTTGGAAGTATCATGAGTTACCTGAGCCATTGGAATTTGCAGCGTTCGCCGTTTTCGATCAAGGGCAATCGTCGAGCTGTTTTTCTGGGCGGAACGATCGAAGAAGCACTCGCTCGCAGCGAGTTTTTGATCGATCATGGTAAGCAATTTGGCTTGGTTATCGGACCGAGTGGCGTTGGAAAAACCACCCTGCTAGACCACCTGGCATGGAAAAGGAATTCGAAAAACCCACGCGAATTGGTGGTCCGCATCGATTTGAGTTCCGTCGATCAGGAATCGATTGCACAGTGCGTCCTCAACGCTTTTGGGCTCGATACGCGTGTCTCTGAGTCACAAGCCTGGAATGTCATCGTCGACCATTTGTTTTCTATGACGGCCATGGGACACCGTGCCGTTTTGATGCTGGACAATCTGCCTGAAGACGATGACGGTTTCTTTCGAAAACTCTCAAAACTTTGGTGCTCCAGTATCGATTGGTGCACACTTTTGAGCATGGACGATGAAACGATGGTCAACTTGCCAAATTGGATTTTGGAGCGATCCGAGCTGAAAATCGAACTCCCTTGTTGGGACCTCGGTCAAACCGCCGATTTCTTTGAATTTGCTATTTCTCGAGAAAATGGTCGGGAAGATATGTTCGACGCTCAGTCAATGACGCGTATTCATGAACTGGCGGACGGAATTCCACGAAAGATCTCACATATCGCTGAACTTGCGTTGGTAGCCGGAGCAGTTCGCAAGGCGGATCGAGTGACTTCGGACTTGATTGACCAAGTTTGCGACGAATTTATCGTTTCAATCGGTACGAAATTCCCAACATTCTGGGATGCCGAAAGATTGAATGCCGGATAATTCGAGCAAGAATTGAAATAGGCAAGTTCGGAACCAATGGCGAGATTACTCGCTCAAAAGTTTGTTTGCGGGTGCCTGGTGAACGCTACGCGTTGCTTCCACGTAGGATAACCATCAAGTGAACTTTCCGATTTTCCAAGTTGTCGCTATTGTTCTGGATAAAAATTCAGGGGCTGTGATTAAAATGCAGTGACCCTGCTCAAGGCGACCATGAAATGACCACGAAAACGAGCCAAATCTTTACCCTCGAACAAGCACGCTCCATGCTGCCGCTGCTTCGTCTGATCGTAACGGATATTTCGTTGTCCCATCGAGAATTGACCGAGCGCAAGTCCAATTTGCGACGAATGCTCAGAAGGCATGAGGGCAAAGCTCGCTTCCAAGTCTATGATGCGGAAATCACGGAGATTCAGGAAGATCTGAAAAGCGAATCGGCGCATTTAGACGATTACGTCAGCGAGTTGGAGCAATTGGGGGTCATTCTGCGATCCGCACATGACGGTGTTGTTGATTTTCCCGCCCTCATTGACGACACGCCCGCATTTTACACTTGGCAAATGGAACAAACCGATATATTAGATTTCCATTGGGCCGACGAGTCGACGGCCGATCGACGCCCGATTCCGTTTGTGTAGCTAGATCTGACCAATCAGGCAAATAGCCATGATTCTTCGCGCGTTTTCGATCACTGTTTTGCTTTGTTGTTTGGATACGCTTGGCTGGGCCAATGACCCAATGCTCTGGAAAGTAGGGCTCGCCAAAGCGGTTATCACTCCCAAATCCAACGTCTGGCTCGCAGGCTATGGCTCCAAACGCCCTCCCGATGGCAAACTCCATGACTTGTGGATGAAGGCTCTAACTCTTCAGGATCGCAGTGGCCAGCGAGTGGTCCTTGTCACCAGCGACTTTCAAGGTGTTCCCAAAAGCATGAGCGACCAAGTTTTTGCGCGATGCAAATCTCGATTTGCGTTGGAACGCCATCAACTGATGCTCACGTTTTCGCACAACCACTGCGGTCCGCGATTGGGGGACGATTTGATCGATTACTATCCGGTCGAAGCGGAACAAGAGGAACTTGTTCGCAAATACACCGAGGAAATGGTCGACTCGATGGTGGAGATGATTGGCAAGTCCATTTTGGATTTACAGGACGCTTGGCTCTCACACGGTAAGGGGCGAGCGACATTTGCAGTGAATCGTCGCAACAATCGCGAGGACGACGTACCCAATCGACTTGCGACAGGAGAGCCGCTAATCGGTCCCGTTGATCACACCGTACCGGTGCTCAAAATAGCCGACCAAGCTGGTAACCTCCGGGCTGTCCTTTTCGGATACGCTTGTCACCCTACGACATTAAGCTTCTTCACGTGGTGTGGCGACTACCCTGGATTCGCTCAAATCGAAGTGGAGAAAAACCATCCCAACGCGATGGCCATGTTTGTGAACACTTGCGGAGGGGACCAGAACCCCTTGCCTCGTCGCAAAGTCGAACTGTGCGAAGCATATGGGCATATGTTGGCGGTAGGCGTCGAGGAGGCTCTCGGCCATTCTATGCAGCCTATCACTTCTAAGCTCTCCACCGCATACGACAGTGTCGAGTTGCCTTACTTGCAGACGATGGATAGAAACCAATTGCAGCGACTGACGTCGGACACCAATCCAATTCGCGCTCGTTGGGCTACGCGATTGCTCAAGAAACTGGACGATGGAGAACAATTCGCGAATTCCTATCCCTACCCAATTCACGCTTGGCAAATTGGAAACGAATTGCTCATGATTGGAATGGGAGCGGAGGCAGTCGTGGACTATGCCCTCCGATTTAAAAGTGAGTTTGGCTATGGTGCGTGGGTATGTGGCTACGTCGATGACATGATCTCGTACATTCCTTCGCGAAGAGTTTGGGACGAAGGGGGATATGAGGGTGGAGCCAATCTCTACGAGTATGGTCGCCCTGCGTTGCGTTGGGCCGGAGACGTCGAGGAACGCATCGTTGCAACCGTTCATCGTTTAGTGAAGGAATGCCGATCATCCCCCTAAGCTAACCAGCATTATTTCAAGATCACAAATCATTCGCTTTAATGAGCCTGAGGCGCTAGCCGAGTTCTGTGATCGATCGGCTAGCGCCTCAGGCTCAACACGAAGCCAGCGACAGCCTTGCGGCGGAAACCGGAAAGATCCCATTAGGGTTTAGCGACCCAGTTTCGCACGGGCTCCCCTGTCTCGAGGTTCCATATGTGAACTTCGCCGTTTCGGTAACCCGCTGCAACACGCTTGGTACCGAGGTGGACCGCCATGCTTAGGATCCATTCGGATGGACCCTCATATAAGCGAGTAACTTGATTGTTGTTCAAGTCGATTTGGCGACACTTTCCATCTGTGCTCGGCACATAGACATGCTCACCTGTACGCTTGAGCTTGAATGCCTCTCCCGCTACGTTGACCTCGACCGATTTCTTTCCCCCTTCGATCGCCCAGCGGTGCAATTTGAGATCGCCCCCCGCGGTCAAGGCGTCTTTTCCATTAGAAGAAAAGACGATGCCGCGAACAGAAGCTCCATGTCCGGAATAACTAACGAGCAGCTCGCCTGTTGACGAATCGTACACCTTGGCCGACTTGTCCCGGCTGACAGAAGCCAACCGAGTGCCGTCTTCGTTCCACGAAACGGACGTGACCGCATCCGCGTGACTTGCAATCGTGCGGATTTCACTCATCGCGGTCGTATCGACAATTCGGATCAAGCTATCTGCGGCAGCAACAGCAATCTCCGATGTACCGAGTCGAACAGCGATATCGAGCACCAGATCGTTGGCACGCGCCGTAACCGCTTGAAGCTGACCAGAAGCAAAATCAAGAATCCTAACTTCGCCTCGTATGCCAGGTTCGCCGCAACCCACCGCTATGCGAATATCATCGGGTAAAAACACGATGCTATTCACGCTTGGACCAACATTGCTAATCCTTCTCAAAAGCTTGTTCTCTTCGCAACTCCATACAGTGATCTCTCGGTATCCACCCACCAGCAGCTGTTTTCCGTCGGGCGAAAAAGCCATTGCCGCGATCGGTACCGCGTGTTTATAGCTCGATGGCGGAGCCGGATAGGTTTTAGGAGGAACTACCAGTTGCAGGGGATCACTAGCAGTCTTCCCATCAAACTTTGCCCCCTGGAGAATCCATTGTTCAATGGATTCGATTTGTTCACGGGGGAGTGGATCACTCTCCGCAGGCATTCGATCCGATGGATCCGAGGATTTGATCCGTTTCAAGAGCTCGCCTGCGGATGCACCACTTGGAACTACGGGGACTGCACCAGAGTCACCGGGTTTCTGCAACTCGGTGTAAGTGTCGATCCGGTAACCTCCCTCTGCTTTTTTGGGGCCGTGACAGGCGATGCAGTTTTCAAAAAGGACGGGAGCAATTTGATTCGCGAAACTAACCGAATCGGCTGGGTTGGCGGCATGCGATTTCGTCCAACCGATCATCCAAAACGGAACCATCCAAGCAATGACAATATAGGTCGTCCACGGGAAGCACCTGATTTCAAAAAGCCGTTTAAGCACCGGATGCTCCTAGTGTTGAAACAAAAATTCGTCGGTATTCAGGATGGCCCAGCAAAAATCTTCAATGCCAGAAGCGATGTCGTCTCTTGCGTTGCAGTGACTCAACGCAGCCTGAAGCTCAATGGCGTTGGGCTCTCGGCAAACACTGGCTAAGTACAATTCACGAATGATCTCTTCGACTGTACGTTTCGAAGCAAGCGCTTTTCGAAAACGGTTTTGAGGGTCCCTGAGCTTTTCGTGGATGAGTTTCCCATTGAACAACTCGATGGCCATTCCAAGATTCGAATCCTCGACTCGTTCGCATGCACACACAGTGTTTCGATCAGGCTGCCCAAAGGCCTTCAAGAAATCCACTTTAACCAAATCTGGGGCCGGCAATTGAGTGGCCAACGTTTGTTCTGGCAAATTCCCGAGCTGTTGGGATAACCCCATCGTTCGGTTGATGGCGTCCAACAACTGCTCCGCAGTAAGCATACGAGGTTCTTGGTGCGAGAAATAGGTTGTGTCATGCTTGTTGAATTCATTGGTTTGGTAGTCCGCTTGGTAGGTGCGACTATTCAGGATTGTCCGAATTAGCTGCTTGCGATCGAAGCCATGATCGATAAATTCCTTGGCTAACGCATCTAAGAGAGGCTCGTTTGCTGGCGGGTTGGATTCACGGAAGTCGTCGATGGGATCAACGATTCCCCTCGCGAAAAATTGGCTCCAAATGCGGTTGGCTTCTATCCTTGCAAAATATCGATTGGACGGGCCGGTTAGCCATCGAACAAACTCTCCTCGGCGGTCCGATTCGGTGGGTGCATCGATGGTGCCAATCAGAGGTAGCCATGGATTCATTGTTTTGCCGGTGCGTGGCTGAACGACGTCTCCGCTCGATGCGCTCCAAACGAACATTTCGCCGGGTCTCTGGGTTTTGCGACGTTCGATACGATTGAAAAATGCCGCCAGTCCGTAGTAATTGTCCTGAGTCCACCGCTCGAAAGGATGATTGTGGCATTTCGCACATTGCAGTCGTGCCCCCATAAAAACTTGCGAGATCGATTCGACGCACTCGTTCACGTCGCTGGCTGTTCGATAAAAGTTGGCTGTTGGGTTCGCCAGTGTACTCCCATTGCTCAGTAGCAACTGACGCGCAAATTCGTCGTAAGGCATGTTGTTTCGAATCGAATCCTCGATCCATCGATGGTATTTGAATACACCTTCGTCGCCGACTGCTTTGCTCGTGAGCTTGAGCAAGTCTCCCCATTTGAGTGCCCAAAATTTCGCGAACTCGTCCCGTTCCAACAATCGATCCACCAACCGAGCCCGCTTGTCTTGGGCTGAGTCCGACAGGAATTCTTTCGTTTCCTCCACAGCCGGAAGAATGCCGATCAAATCGAGATAGACCCGTCGCACGAATTCGGAGTCATCGCATGTCTCAGACGGCGTTATTTGAAGCTGCTGCAGTTTGGCGTTCACCAGACCGTCGATGTAGTTGAATGGAGGTGGCGACCTCCATTCAAAATTGGGGACGTCTTCAACGAACATCAAAGGCAGCGACTCAATGTGCTCCAAAAACCGCACGAGAATGGCGGCTTCGCCTCGCTGGTGCGGGGTGACGAATCCTGCGCGATCGATCGTAGCGACGCTGGTGTTCGAGCTTTCATAAGCGGCCAATTGCGTAACATCACGCTTTGTTCCGTCGGACAGGTATGCCGTCACTGCAAGTTGTTGTCCCCCCAGGTCTCGACGCAGCACTCGCTTTTTTTCGGGTGCCACTTCGACTCGAACACACCGCGGCGTTCCGTCTGGATCTGCCTTGGCGCCTCCTGCGATCCAATCGCGCAGGATGCCGTACGCCGCATCTCCCGTTCGAAGTTGCTTTCCGCCACCATGAGCCACTTTCATCAATGGCTTCGTCAAAAGCAAACTTAGATCTGCGTCGATCGTGTTGACACGTCTCCCAAATTCTTCTCGCATCAGTGTCAATTCATCGAGCTTAGCATCGAAGGCACGCAACGACAGCCGAAAGCCTCCCTTTCCACTGGGCGAGCCATGGCAGGCACCCGAGTTGCATCCTTGCTTCGAAAGGGCTACTAAGACTTCGTTTTCAAATGCCACCGAGCGGAGTTGCTCCATGTTCGCAACCGTGATCGGAACGGTCGACTTGACTTGCCCCGCCTCAATGGTCAACGCGGTTGTTCCGTTCGATTTTGGATAGACAACCCCGTTCCGAACTTCCGCGACGGTTGGGTCGGCGACGCTCATTTTGGCGCCGCGCGTCCAATCGCGAGGAGAATTATCCGAATCATATGCTGTAACCAAGATTTGTTGACGCGATCGATTGCCCTCCAACGAGACTTCTTGAGGATAGACATCGATCCGATCGATCCACTGGATAGGCACATGAATTGTCTCCAAACGTGAGCGGCCTTTGAAATCGGCTACAGCTCCAAGCGTGATCTTTTCCATCTCCGCCGTTGCATCTGCGGCGCGTACCAGCTTGAGGTTGTAAGCGTCTTTATCAACCGTGGTGGTAAGCGTCCATCCCTTGGGAAGCTCGTATCCAAGAATGGAGACGTTCCCCTTAAACTCGGGCTGTAGTCGCTTAAGCGTTAACTGCAGCAAGTGTTCCCGAACGTTTCTCGCAAACGCAACCGGCGAAG
>JBEBHM010000083.1:0-17134 GCA_040080875.1 Pirellula sp. | reverse complement strand
TTCAAATTCGCTGAGTCACTCGTTGTTTGGCTTGGCCGTGTCCGGCCGAGCGCGGGTATTAAGTGCTTCCCAAGGCTTAGGATAATTGTAATGTGGAACGTAGGGGCCGCTACAGTTCGCATAGTTCCCATTGCAATAGTTCGATCTCCATGCCATGGCCTCTTGGCTCGATGGCTCGATCAAGTAGGCGAGGTATCCCGGATAATACCGGGGGCGATTGTAGGCCCGCCGATACTCCGGCGTGGATTTCCAAAGTTGATGGGAAAAAAAATCGGGTCGTTGCAGAGCCGGATCCAAGTAAGTTCCAGACAAGTGGTCTCCCCCCAAGCCGAAGTTCGCACTCGTCATGGTCAGTAGAGCGGCGGAGAGCATTAATCTTTTATTTCGCATCGGAGGGCCCTTTCACTTTGGCTTGTTGTTGCGTTCGCGCGAAGGATTCACTCAGTCGATTTCGAGAAAAAGGTGGTGCTATGTTGACCCTTACATTCGTAATCTCTGAAACCCTAAATGCTTTGGTTTGTACAATTCCGATTGGGGATGTTTTGCCGAAGAACGCGTCTGAAACGGTCGTGCTGAATTTGATTTCACAATATTCCGAGCTTGGAGATCTGGGAAAGATGGGTCCTATGAGGAAGATTTAGCGAACATTACAATCCGATTCATGCAGCCGAGTGCTCCGCACTTTGCTGGATTGTTCGACCAACTCGTAGGAGTTGTAAACTGCAACAGAAGTTCGCTAGGGAAGGTCTCAAAATGAATCGCAACAAGCAACTGAATGGCACAGGGGCATACGGAACCTGCAAAAAATGGAGTCCAACGAAAAATTTTGGATCGGGCAGTTTGGCTTTTTGGGCATGTTGTGTCCCGATCATTGGGATCTGGCACGTCGGTAACAGTTTCGCACAGTTTCCCGCAGCCAATGAGCAGCATGGCGTAGGCTTGGCGGTCTACAGCGTTCCAGTTCAATCGGTGCAGTCGGCTTCATCTCCATTCTCCAATGGGATGGTCTACCACGAAGGGGCTGTGACCGGGGCCAACGTCGTTCCTGCAAGCTACGTCACGTCAATTGTGCCGACCAACACGCCGATTTACTCGACTGTAGGAGCGAGTTACGTTTCCAGCTCCAGCTCTCCGATGGTCGTCCGCAATTGGGCCTTGGACGTTGCCAATGCGCAGTTGAACTTGGATTCATCCAAATTTCCGGACGTGGGAGCGGCACGCCAACGACTCGAGCAAGCGATGACCAACCTCGAGAATTTCTTGTCGACGTCTCCGCAACACCAAGCCAACTGGTTGCGATTCCTGAGCTGGAATGACCTGCGTGGCGAAATCAACAAACCAAAACCGGACCAAGCCCTCCTAACACAAATCGAAAAGACGTTTCGCCAAAACTACTTTGGACTTGAGCTTCGCCATTTTACTTCGGTTCGCGATGCCCTGAAAAATTACTTGCTCGCTTTGCGATATGGTACGGACCAAGCCACCTCGATTGAGATCTTAACCAATCGATTGAAGAAACTATCGGACCAAGTCCAGATGCCAGGCTTTGAACGTGACTTTGCGAGCACGCGAGAAATTGGCCAGACCCTTGCGTACTTGTCGCAAGCACACCAATCGCCAACGTTGGTGAGCGCGGTGCGAAGCAACTATTCTCGCGCCAACGCACGCGTGCTAGTTTCCGCAGATTTCGTGCGACAAAAATTTTCAAGACCTGTGAACGAACCCAACCCGGTCGACGAAGTCATTTTGGGAACTCAGCTTTATGGTCAAAGCCTTATGCAGGGGTGGGTTACGCCTCAGTTGGTTGATAGTTCGACGCGTGCAGCGATCAAATTGAATCTCAACGGTCAATTCTCAAGCCAAAATATCGGATACAACCGATCGGTGAAGCTGCACACGCAAGGCTTCGGAAACATCGCTGCCAGCGAAACCATCGCCCTGACGGACGACGGGCTCATTCAGCTCAACGATACCGGAGTCGATGCAAGTCTAACGAGTCAGATCGATGACATCGAAGCTCGGCTTCGCATCGTTCGACGCATCGCCTCAAAACAAGCTGCCAAACAGAAACCTCTAGCGGATTCGATTGCCGAAGGCAGGCTTGAAAATCGAGTGCGAGATCAGTTCCACAATCAACTCGGGCAACAGCTTTCGGAAGCCAACTCCAAACTAAAGACGCCGGAGTTGCCGGTGTTGAATCGACTGGGATTGCAACGCCCAAGTCGTTCGACGTGGAGTTCGCAGCAATATCTTGCTCTACTATGGAAATTACAAGACAACGATCAGCTCGCGGCACCATCGTCCTGCCCATTGGTGGTCGATCCGAGCGGTATCACACTTCAACTCCATGAGTCCGTGGTCACCAATGTGACAGATCCTATATTGGCTGGCCGAATTCTGCGCAGTTCGGAGATGGGTGGCCTGTCGCAACAGATGGCTGCCGAGCTGGGAACGAAGGCATCCGTGGTCAACGACGATGAACCGTGGGCGATTACGATGGAGAACTATCACCCTGTCGAAATCCAGCTCGATGACTCCTTGATCACTTTCCGGATTCGAACGACCAAGCTGGACAAAGGAGATCAACAACTAAACCAACCTGCTTCGATCGAGGCCAGCTACAGGATCAGCATAACGAACGGTGCAATCCAGTTGGACCGGCAGGGAGATGTCAAGATTGCGTTCTCGGGACGACAACTGAGTAATTTGCGAGCTGTGTCTCTCCGAAGTTTTTTGAAGAAGAGATTTGACGAAGTTTTCAAGCAACAGCTGTTAGACGAGCCGATTCGAGTGACGGACAAGTTTCCTAACGAGCTTCGGGGATTGCAATTAGCCTCCATCCAAATTGACGATGGATGGATTCAAGCACACCTGCGTTAAGGAATACAGTTGAATTTTTTGTTATGGGCCGTCGATGGAACGGTGACTTGAAAGGACTTGCCGTCGACAGCCACCGCAACTTGAATGTGTTCTCCTTTGCAATCCGTTGCTTGGTTCGCGATGTACTCGTCAGGCACATTATTCACCGATCCATCGTCTCTCAGGTTCTTGTGCATCTGATAGACAGCTTGGATGCTTGGTGTCTCTTTGAGCGTTGCAAACATCATGGGCATGCAGCCCTTCTTGGTTCCATTGTTGATGATTGCCACTTGTGGTTCGATCGATTGGATTAAAACGGGATTATTGCTCTGATCGAGGCCGTGATGCCCGGATTGGAACAAATCGATCTTTCCAACTCGATTCTTTGGACACACAAGTTCGAACTCGCCGTTCCAGGTGAGATCGCCTGTGTCAAGAAAATCGAAATCGCCAAACTTCAGCAGCATGACTACGCTGTTGGCATTGTCCGAAAGATCGATTGGACGGTTCTGGTTGTTTTGACAACATGGGTTTTCTGATTCGCTGGTTGAGGTATCAACGAATTGTTGACGTGCACCCAAACAACGCAAAGAAAGGTTGGGCGTGTTCGGTTCTTTCTTAAGCTCGATCGAATCGCCGGCGCTGATTACTTTCCGAGCCTGTGCTGCAAACTCATAGTAGTCGGGGTCTGCTTTTTCGCGTTGCCCCTCAAAGGCTCCGTTGTCCCAGACCGTACCTATGGGCAGAAGCTTGGCCAACGTTGCCGCACCGCCAAAGTGGTCCTTGTGATAGTGGGTGGTAATCAAGTGATCGATGCGTTTCAACCCGGCTTCTTGGGTGGCGACCTTGACGATACGATCAGCGTCGCGAAAACCGGGATTTCCCGAGTCGATCAGGACGGCCTCTCCGGGTGGAGTGACGATCAGCGTCGCTGCGCCCCCCTCGACGTCAATCCAATAAATCCGAAGCCCTCGGGATAATTTCTCATCGGCCTCCATAAGTTGCATGGGGAGCAATATGCAATAGACGATCGCAGCTAGGAATGCCTGTTGGATTTTCATGTGTCGCACGGGAGGTTTTCAAGGGTTGGTTTTTTGTTTTGGTCGCCAAGATACGCCACCGATTATAGAGAGTGTTGATTCCTCGTAGGACGGTATCGGTCCGTTTCTTTTTGTTCGAATTCGCAGTACATTGATGGCAACCAGTTTCAACCCTTCGGATAACCATGCAACGGAACCATTCCATGTTCGCTTTTTTTAGAACCTATTCTTTGGTCGTCATGTTCGTACTTGGGATGAGCTATTGTGGGATTGCTCAGGAGTCTTATGAGAAAAAGGACGGCAAACTGTATGAATTGCGATTCTACACAACCAATCCTGGCAAGCTGCCAGACTTGCATGCTCGCTTCCGAAACCACACACTGAAGCTATTCGAAAAACATGGAATGGAAAACATCATCTATTGGACTGTATCGGAAGGTGCGGCCCGAAGCGATGACGACAAGGACAACATGCTCGTCTATGTGATTGCTCACAAAGACGAAGCAGCCAAGGATGCATCGTGGAAGGCATTTATCTCCGACCCCGAGTGGAAAGCCGTTGCCGCCAAGTCGGAAGCGAACGGCAAGATTCTGGCCAAGCCACCTAAGGCAATCTTCATGCGTGAAACCAGTTTTTCAGCTCCGGATGAGCCGATACAAAAAGACGCAGGTACACCGAGCCGACTTTGGGAATTGCGACAATACAATGACGGAGCGGAACGTGTCCCGTTTACCGTAGACCGCTTTGGTTCGGGCGAGAAAGAAATTTTTCAGAAGCATGGAATGCAAACCGTCAAGTTCTGGACCGCGACCGACAAGAGCGCTTTCATCTATCTTCTGGCCCACAAAGACAAAGACGCATCCAACGCATCGTGGGATGGTTTCAAAAAGGATTTCCCTGATTTCATGAAAAAGTATCGTGATGCGCATCCCAATTTGCCCGCTGGACGAGGCAATGGAAATGAAGTGCGATTCCTTATTCCTACAGACTATTCGCCGAGGCGGTAATTGCTGATTCGTTGGCGACGGACATCGTCATTCGACCCTTGGAGTCGTCGCAATTCCCCGCAATTCACAGCGACGATTTATTTTTCCTGCAGCAACTTGCTCGCCAATGTAGTCGATGGCAGGGCCAGCGAGAATGGACTCGCTACATGAGAACAAATCGAGACACATGGCCCGATGCTCGGGCCATGTATGGGCTGCCAAATGGCTCTCGGCGATCACCACCACGCCCGATAGCCCATGTGGCGAAAACCGATGGAAACAGGACTGAACGACCGTCGCACGGGCGAGCCGTGCTGCCTCCAACAGGATGGCTTCCAACGATTGAGGGTCGGTCGGCAATTGAGCACATTCCTGCATGTCGACGAGCCAGTGCCAACCGAGCGGAACGGATGGATTCATTGAACTCTCTCTGCTTGACTAACGGAGACTCTCAAGATCTTTCGCATGCCTCTTGACCAAAAGAAAAAGTGGACTGGCTGCAAATGTGGTCACAATGGCCATCACCACCAAAATCGAGAATAGCTTGGTATCGATAATGCCCTTTTCCTTTCCGATGTTGAGCATGATCAATTCCATCAAACCCCGAGCGTTCATGAGAGCCCCGATGGCCAACGCCGTTGTGTTCGGCTCGCCAGCCAAACGCGCTGCTCCCCAGCAAGCGACTCCCTTGCCCACGGTCGAGATCAGCAGCACCACGAGAGTTACTGCAAGAGCGCTAAAGCCGGTCAACAGATCCAACCGCGTATTCAGTCCAGAGAATGTAAAGAATAAGGGGAGCAAGAGCCCGACCGTCAACGGCTCAACTTGTTTGCGAAGTTTCTCGACGTTCGCACCGCGCGGCATGGCACAACCCAAAATGAATGCCCCAAACACGGCATAAACACCGATCAAGTCCGTGATAAAGGAACTGAGCATCACTAGTGCGAGAGTCCCCACCATGACCGAGGCAGGCAGTTCCTGAGTGACGTCGGATGCAGAAGTCACTTTTCGATCGAAGAATTTCAGGATTGGACGCACTACCGAAAACACCAAGATGGCGTAGATCGCTCCTCCTCCAATCGCAAAAAACGCAGCTTGCCACGATTGGTCGACACTGGAAACGACAATCGCAAGCAGGCACCAAGCCGCCACATCGTCGAGTGCGCCCGCCGCGAGCGCCAGCGTCCCAAGCGTGGTTCCTGCGAGCCCGTTCTCAACAATGATTCGAGCCAGCATCGGAAATGCGGTGATGCAAAGCGATGCACCTAGGAATAACGCCGCCTCAAACCATTTCACTCTTTCCGGAAAATAACCTCCCTCGGAGTGCAGCCAAAGCGATAACGCGACTCCCAACACAAACGGAGTCACCATTCCTGCCACAGAAACAGAGATTGCTGTGGATAGCCTCGATTGGAATCGCTCCAGCTTGAACTCGATGCCCACCACGAACATATAAAGTGATAACCCCACTTGGCTCACCGCAAATAGGATCGGAATCGACTCTTTGGGAAACAACCGGCTATGCCATTCCGACGCAACAAGCCCAAACAATGACGGACCAAGCAAAACACCCGCAATCATCTCCCCAACGACTTGAGGTTGTCCAAGGTACTTTACCACTAAGCCCACGGCACGACACGCAAGCAGAATGACGAACAACTGCAAAAAGAAAAGAATGGAAAGGTCGAACATTTTCATCAAAGTAGCTTAACTGGTAGGCATCTCAACGCAATGCCTGCTTCCCAGACCAGTAGGCAAAGTCTCGTCAATCCACCTTCATCGCACATAGAGGCCCAGCGAACGACCTTCGAGCCGAAAACGAATGAGAATGCTCACCAGTTTTGATCCTCCGCCAGGATGCTCAGAAAAGCGTCAACCCGTCTAAGGGTGCGAATTTTTCGTTTCGGCACGCTCAAGGTGGCAGACGCTGTAGTTCTGATGCGATCATGCACTCTTCGTTCAGTCCACGACGAACACACGGCTGCTTACCAAATAAGCAAGCAAGATTTAGAAAATGCTTGCGGTGAGATTGCACGCCCTTGCTCTGGTCTCAATGTGCCACGAGGTACTCCTTTAAGAAAAAAACGGAAATCCATGTTTCGGCACGCAACGAGCATTACCTCACGTCTGTTCCTCTCGATTTAAACAAGGCGATGCACCTGAGTCCGATGGTGCTTCGCATCGCCGCCATGCGCAGCGTGGCAACGCAAAATACATCAAGAGAGAGGGAAAATATATGGAAATGATCGAAATCAAAATGCGAAGACCAGGGCCTCTGGTGCTTTCGAATGTGGTCCATACCGTTGTTATGTCGTTTTTAGATGCAGTCCACGCTCTGTATTCCTTTTGGCGTTCGTCAACGTTTGCCATTTCGATCTACTTGGCGACCGTTGCGAGCGTAGCCTTCTACGATTCCGTTCTGACGATTCGGTACGCGGAATCGCTGGAATATATGGAGCAAAACCCTGCAGGACGCTGGCTCATGGGGCTTAACTACTTGAAATGGGGAGAGCAGCCGGACCTGACCTTGATTTTGACTATGAAGACGTTGGGTACGCTGATTGTCTTGGCCACCATGTACACTTTGTTCAAACGTCGAACCAGGATCGGTCATCCTGTCGCGCTTGGGGTAACGAGTTTTCAGTTGGTCCTAGCGTTCTACCTTACTTTTGGCCTTCCGGATAAATAGCGTTTATTCAAACGCACTTCGTCGCTGAGTATCCTTTGCCTGATCGCAGTCTTGAACGCAAGAAAACCATCGTTGCAAAAACCGCAACAGCGGCCAACAAAATCAAACTACTTGGCTCAGGTACCGCTATAATGCTGAGTTCATCCAGCGCAAAGTACGTGGGTGTGTTGATGCCAAACTGCCCAACATCCGAACTTGCTAACGAAAATCCGATCGATTTGGCGTTTCCCAGCGCTGTTAAATCGACGAGCTGCCACGAGTTGGACACGAAGTCGAGTGAGTTGTTGGAGGCACGAAAATCGGCAAGGTAAACGTCGAGTGTTCCCGTGATGCTTCCTTGAGCAGCCAAATTATCAAACCCGCGAATCGTCAGTAGATAGAAATCCGGGTCATTCCCGGTGACGCCCCCAAATTTCTTGCTGAATCCATCTCCATTAAGCATGCTCAGAGCGGTGTAAGTCGTGTTGGCGATTCGAGCCGATTGTGCGGCAGAATTCGTAGGCAAATTGATGTAAAGCGAAGTGGCTTGATATGCCACCGCATAATTCCCTGCACCTCCAAACCCGCTCCCTGCAAAGGATGCATATTGATTTCCAAATCCGGCGGTCGTGTTGTTTTGCACATTCGAATAACTCCAACCGCTCCAAAAGCCCCCAAACGATGAGTCATAGCTGTTGGGAAAAAAACCTCCACCGCTCGTCCAGCCGTTGCTGTTGGTTGCAGGCCCCCCATTGTAAAAACTGTTCGCGGCCAACGACTTGTCTTCGAATGTTATGACGGCAGCGCGGGATTGTACGGTGGCAATGCACGAAACGATGAACAGGCAGACACAGGAGCAGCAAGAACGCACGATGGAAATCCTATTGGGTTGGCATGAAGCAACGTATACCCACGCTTTACCGACGCCACGGCCCAACATCGACTAAGGATGCTGCAGTTCATCGTTGGCGTTCAATTTAGCTGGGCTAATCGCAACGGGCATCTCAATCCGAGAAGATGCAAACCGTATAGGTTGATTGGTAGGTCTTCTGACTCATCGAAAGAACCACCTCAAAGCCTTCTCGCAATCGGCAGCGACTGCAATGGCACAACATAAAAGAAGGAGGATGTTCTAGGAAATCATCGCGAGATGCGTTTCCACTCGATTTACAGCGGCTGGACCGTTCTGGACTTGCACCAGATTCCCTGTCTGCAAAGTTTGTCAAGCGCCAAACTTTGCGCACCATCAACTGCGTCGACTAACTTAATCAACCTACGGCATTCGTCAATGGGATTTCGAAACCACCGTTGATCGCATCTCCGAGGCGATGCAGATCGTTGAATATTTCGATTCCACCGTTGATCGCATCTCCGAGGCGATGCAGATCGTTGAACATTTCGAAACCACCGTTGATCGCATCTCCGAGGCGATGCAGATCGTTGAATATTCCGATTCCACCGTTGATCATACCTCCAAAGCGTTGGGGTAACTGGGTCGGCCAAGCGGGGGGCGTTATTCTTCCAACTTGGTAATCTCAATTCCCGAAAGCAGCGACTTGCCCGATACGGATTGGAATTGCATATCAAGTTCGTCACCGAGCATGACTCGCTCGATCGTTTGGACGACCTCTCGCGACTTGCTCGGATCCAACTCGATTTCCAGCGCTTGGGATTCGCCAGCGACAGACGCTACGAACTTGCGCGGT
This sequence comes from Pirellula sp., assembly GCA_040080875.1. Lineage (GTDB taxonomy): Bacteria > Planctomycetota > Planctomycetia > Pirellulales > Pirellulaceae > JBKCUI01. The sequence goes on along the minus strand of JBEBHM010000083.1, from coordinate 7,875 downwards.
GATTTGCCGGCGCTCGTCGGCAAACCAAAGAGCAGCCTCAAACGATAAGGGTGTTTTGTGGCATTCGGATTGGTTGGAACGGATACTTCTTCGGCATCCATCACCAATTTGGCTGCACCTGATTTGTCTTTGGCATACGCGGTGGCAACACGCTTGCCCGTTCCGCGAAGGATCATTGCAATGGCGTTGCCTGGTTTCCAGTCTGGATGTGCGATGACTTGCCGGATGAGCCCAGACAAATCGGGCGTACGTTGCAGCTCGCCCGATTCCTCTGCGGCTTTCCAGGGTCCAGGACTCCATACTACCGACTCCGAAGTCACAGGGCGCGATGAGATATTGTTCTTGGACTCTCGGAACGGCATGGCCGATCCTGCCATTTCCGCGTGAATGGTCAATTCGGTTGGTTCGTCGTTGGCCGCATGTGCCGTGAACTGTATATAGGCCGAACGGATTTGGCTTGCAGCCGAAACATTGATCTTGTCGAATCGAAGACCAATCACCTGTTTCGATGCATCCAAGACCAATTCGAGATCACTGCTAGAAATATTCGTCTGACCATCGGCCCCTTCCTCGGCATCGTCCTCTCCCTCAAGGATCGGAACACCCGTCTTAAGTTTGTACGGGCTAACCGGTATCAAACCGACTTTGAGTCGCGTGAGCCCTTCGACACCCGACGAAGAAATCCAAGGGTATCTCGCTTGAGGCAGTGTGGCTGGGTGATCTTGATAGACCGAAAAATTTCCTCCGACCTCGATGCCAAGGCTGGGTGAGTCACCGGCGACGACCGGAAACTCAACCCAGGGTACACCGTTCGCATCGCGACGATCCCCCGCCGCGCCCAAGTTGATGCCGAGGCTTTTGACTCGGTCTGTTTTGGTTTGCATCAAGGCTGCATTGTCAATCGTCCACGACTCCAACTCGGGCATATGCACTAGTCCGATGGAGCTTTGGTTTTGATACGTACAACTGCAGGTTCTCGTAAGATCCGGGGCGTTCAAGATCCCGTTGGCGGCCACCAGATTGGAAGTACAACCGGATCGAAAGCCACCAAGATTTCCTGTACCGCTTTCCGTCAACAAATCATAGTAACCGGCTGCACCCGACCGAAAAGTCAGCAAATTCTCGCTGGCTGAGATCGTGTTGCAGCCATAGGCTCGGATAAGTTTCCATGGTTGCAATGCGCCCGAAACCGGATTCTTGACCAGCTTGGGTGATCCGTCTTTCAAGTAAAATGCGCCGGCGGATTCCGTATAGGAGTTCGCATTGGTGATGATGAGATCATTGTGCAAAATGCATGGTCCCGAGTACGCGAGTTTGGATTTGCTCCACGCTACTTGGCCACTAGCAGCCTGGTACACCGTCATACCTTGTCCCACCTCCGAGGAAAGTCGGTCGCTGCCGGACGCGCCGGCTTGCAGCAGCATATCGTTTTGAGCTGAATAACCGAGCCAAGTACCAAACACCCCTTCGTTGACTTCCCACTGTGGTGTGCCAGAGAGCGCATCGATAGCAAGTATTCGATAGGTTTTTGGCAACTCGCGGCCACGGCGTTTCAACGAATCTTCAACCGTCTTGGGGTTGCGATCTAGCAAGTAGATCTTGTCCCCTCCCGCGACGATTCCGTTGTGCCAAAAGCTATGCTTTGAGTCAACTTGCCAAAGCTGTTTTCCGGTGTGCCGATCAAATCCAACAATCGCTAGGCTTGCGGCTCGATCAAGGCTCTTGCTCCCAAACCCAGCCTTGCTCTTAGAGAGCAACGCATCCTCGACCTTGGTATCAAGGTCCAACCGAGTCCGATATTTTGCAAATCCGACACCGCCAATCAAAACGTCCCCATAGACTCCGATATAGCCCCACTCTTGTGGATTGTCAGGATCTTTCTGAGGCAATGCAATATCGCGGATGTGTTCTCCCGTCGAAGTGCTTAGGACACGACAAGCATTGCCTTCGACAATATAAACATGCTCGGGGGTAACGACATAGTTTGTACCTCGACCATTCGCGCCCGGGATATGCACTTGGTTGTAAGCAGGATCCAAAGGTGTATCCGCATAAGTAGCATCGTAGTACACATCGAAGGTGCCAAGGTTCTCAAACTTGCGTGTCCAAAGAACTCGTCCCGTGTAAACATCGCGTGCCGTCAATGAGTTCATGCCTTGCAGAATGAGTCGCCCCCCAACCACTTGTTCCGGAGGCCCATGACCATGCCGAGGCAAGACATCCTCGTTGCTGTTCCCTCCGAACCAAAGTACTCCAAGCGGTAGCTTCACCAAGCGATCATCCGATTTGATCGTATTCGCGATGTTGCCATACTGGTGAGTCCAATCGGCAGAGCCGGGCAATGCACCCACGCGTTGCACAACGACTCCAAAATCTGTTCGACAAACCGAGGCTTGCTCGAGTCCAATGGACTCAAGTTTTTTGGCCATCGACTCGATCTTGTTCTTTGGAGTCAGCAACTGCAGAACGCCACCGTACGGCCGGACGGAGTTATAGATTTGCTTAAGTGCCTCTGGGTTACTTGCCACTGAGTCGGAGAGTGTCTCACTGACAAAGATCATGTTGGCGATGTACGGTGGAGTGCGAAACTCCGTCGGCTTTGAAACATGCACCGTCGCGCGCGAACCGTACCAACCTCTGCCATCCCAGTCTCGCCGTATTGCATCAACCGTATAGGCATCTTCTTCGACCACCACAACCTGCTCAAACTTGGCCGACGCCACGACCGAGTTAAGCAAGCTCCGATTGGTGGCTCCAAACCAAAACGCATATCCAGCCGCATCGCTTTGTTGGAACAGCCGTTCGATCTGAGGTACGCTCGCGTCACTTTGGGAATTTTCTGTCGCAGCCTTCGCAATGTGTGTAACCGCAGTCGAAGTGGCTTGGCTGCGGGTTTCATGTCCAAGGATAGATATGTCACCCTCTAGAGATACCGCAACCAGCTTTCCGTTTCCAGCGATTAACCTTTCGGTTTGGCCCGATAATGACAGACTCCAAAGGTTTTCGGCGGGAGCGTTTGAGGTGGGCAATCGAATGGCTGAGATCACACTCGACTTGGGATCCGCTCCTGGCGCTGGGCCAGCCGCGTAGAGCACATCACCTGCCAAAATCAGATCGCCACGTCCATCCCCATCGACCTCCCATTGCTTGGATCCGTCGGCTTTCCACGCACATATCTTGGCCATCCCGCCGACGGTCTCTGCCGAGTACAGATACTCGCCGTGCAGCACGGGTTCGTTGGGCAAGAAAGCAGTCTTAACTCCATTGTTCAATGTAAATTGTCGAGTCCCTTTGAGTCGCGTGTGCACATAGAAATGCGTATCATCCGCCGTTACGAACGATCCACCGGTTCCTTTGCCACCGGCGTTCAATTCGAAGTATCGTTGCTTGCCAGTATTGCGATCGAACACTGCTGGTACCGACCGACCGCCAGGGATGATGAGCGAGTCCTTGGTGGCGAGCAATGCACCTTGTGGTCCAACGCCAGCAAACGAGGGAGCGCTGTGCGGTTGTTTGATGTACTGTGCACCGGTCTCATCGTTGAGCCAAATCACTTGGCCGGTCGATTTGTCTAACGCATAAATAAATGTGCCCATGAACGGCCAGATGCTGGAAGCAAAATAAACTTGGTCTCCATAAATGACGGGCCCGCCGCGCGCTGGCCAAGCCGAAATGAGCCGTCGGTTTCCAAGCGCGCGATGGTCAAGCGGTGCGCCGCGAAACCGCCATCGCAATTGTCCAGACGCCGCGTCCAAACAATACAAATGTCCGTCATCGCTTGCAAAATAAACAGCACTCTCCGAAGCTGCCAGCGGGAGTCGTACCGGACCATCGGTATAGTAACTCCACGCTTGTTTGCCCGACGCAAGGTCATAAGCAACGACTTTATCGGAATCATTGAAACCCACAAAAAGCTTGTCGCCGAGAATGATCGGTTCAAACAAGCGATCGTAGTTCATGACATCTTCATTCAGCGGATCCTCCCAAGTCGGGATTCGCCGAGTGCCCTTCAATACGTATTCCACTTGTAGCTTTTCTGGCAATGATTCGGCCGTCCGCGCGCTCCGATTCGCATCGCATCTCCACATCGGCCAATCCGCCGCCAACGACATCGGGGACCCTAGCAAAAGAATCACGATCGATACGAGCGGTGGGAAAGCGCGGCTCCTGCCAAGCTTGGCTTTGGTTGGGCAGGAGCCGCTCCCTCCCGGTACAACCGATATTGCCGCTCGCTTAACGGACGAAGAAAGTGTCGGCTTAGAAAAGGTCGTGTTGCAAGTCATGCTAGATCAGCTGGGAGGGAAGTGAGGTGTGGGGTCTGCTAGATTGTACTCGGTCGGCGAACCCGCTTCGAGGCTGGAGCCGTTTTCAAGATGGTCCGTACAATTTACAATCCAAAGCAGGACCGACCCTTTGTAAACTAGGGTTTTCTCGCATGCTACGCGATTAAGATCTCGAAGCAATGCAAGTGATCTTGTCAACGTACGAATGGGTTCATGACAAACGCTCCCAGACTATACAGAATGATCCTGAGTCAGGTCGCTTCCTTGGAGTCCAGGGCCGTTCCCGATTTGCGTCCTGTACGTTGTTCGATCACGAGTCAACTAAAGAGTGAGTCGAGTTCCCTGGTTTTCGATCTCGTCGTTCGACTTCTTTCTAAGAACGACTTCCCCAAGTGGTTTGCATACGAACTGATTCATGGTCATCGACAGGCGATGGACGAATTAAATGTTCGAACGCTTGAGAATCTAGGCGAGGGGCTAAATGCTTGGGGCGACGCGGATGCGTTTTCTTGTTATTTGTCAGGGCCTGCTTGGCGCAATCACAAAATTCGTGACATTACGGTTCACAAGTGGGCCCAATCTCCCAATCGTTGGTGGCGACGGATCGCGATCGTCAGCACCGTTCCGCTGAACAATACCGCGAGAGGTGGTACTGGTGATGCATCAAGAACCATTGCGGTGTGCGAACTTGTTAAGGGAGACCGAGATGACACGATTGTCAAGGCACTCTCTTGGGCGTTGCGGGAACTTGCAAAAAAAGATCCCATAGCTGTGGGAGAGTATCTGAGCTCGGAAAGAACAGTGCTATCTAGCCGCGTCCTACGCGAAGTCCAAAACAAACTCATTATTGGGGTTAAAAACCCAAAGCGACTTGGCTAAATTTTGATAGAGCAAACTTCAACGCTGTTTCTTTAACAATTCGCATGCTTTCTCGAAAACCGGGTCGGCGGATTGAAAGCTGGATTGGTTTGTTTCGATCAAGACATCCGGTTGCACTCCTTTCCCTTCGGCGATGTCCCCTTTCAAGTCAAGTTCCTTCCAAGACGGGAGATAGATTATGACTCCGTTTCCAAGGTCATGGGGTTTCGGATTTCCACTTGTCCCTAACGACGCTTGCCCAACCAACGGAATCCCGGCAGCTCGCATCATCTTGAGAAAGGAATCGCAGCTGCTCATATTGACTGGTCCCATTAGCACGACGCATTTTCCCGAATGTCGGATTCCATCTTGGGAGGGCCCAAAAAGCCGCTCTTGTTTTGGAAGATCCTTGCCATCCTGACGGATTGAGTGGGCCGCATAGGGTGTGGGCTTGTCAACAAAGTAAGCCGCCACCTTGCGCGCTTGAAGTTCATCGCCGCCTGAATTGGGCCGCACATCGATGATCAGCGACATGCCATCTTTGGAGGCATCACGCACAGCTGCCATGGCCGCAGCCATCGAATCTGGCTCGCGATGATCCCAAGTGGAGATAAGGACGTACTTGAATCCATCTTTGGTGGTGCCGATGATAACCGTCTTGCCATGTTGCTTCCATTGCGGCAACAACTTGGGCAGCACTCTCGGATTGAAGTTTACGGAAGCAGCGTGTTGATGTGTTCCGATCGTTTTGTCCTCGACCTTGAACCATATGTGTATATCCTTGGCTTGTTTGAGGCAATTGGCCGCAGCCGAAGCGAACTCGGTGGGAGAGCGTGCGGAAACCATTTCCGACTTAGACTGAGAAATGCGATCATTCCAATCGATGCCTCGCAGATCGGAATACGAGTAGTTCAAACGGATCGAGTCGCTCAATCTCTCAACCGCCGTTTGGTTACTGCCTAAGTCCTGGCCCCTCGCGTTCTTCGTCGCAATCAGGAACACGATTGCGATCGCGAATGTCATCAAAAGGATTAGTCCGACTGTCCCCAAGATAGCAACCAGAGTTGCCACGGGACGGTGCATTTGCGATCGCATTTGGTCCGGAGTTTGATGTAGCCCCAGTCGATGCGTCAAGTTGGGAGTATCGAGATCTTGTATGATCCTTAGGAATCGAAACCCTCGGCAGTCTTTGCAGTAGCCCAGCGTGTACTTGTGGACCGATTTTGCTCCGATTCGAATGCCGCCGATGGCTGCCAACGGCGCGCTTCGTCCACATTTCGTGCAGCAAATTCGCCAGCCTGGTGCATAACCCGACCGAGCTGCAACGGGAGGTCCATTCACCGCGTACTGCTGTGCTACTTTGGAAGCGTCCCCGTATTTTTCGACGATCCATCGATAGTGTTCTGATTCTTCGGGGGCTTCGCCCGACCGATCCAGCGCCTCGGCATCTTGAAGCAAAAATTCTCGTGCGTCGCTCAATGCTTCTTCCGGTGAAATGCCCGGTACTTGCTTGAGCTGCAACTCAAGTTCTTCCAAGTACTTAAGTACGGCGGGCGGCATGCTTGTTTCGACGGACATGCTTTTGCTCCACTACAAGTTCTAACCAATCGCGCGTCCGTGCCCAAATTTCCTGCCACTCAACGAATGCGGCCTTACCCGCTTCGGTAGGCTTGTAATATTTTCGAGGAGGGCCCGTCAGTGACGGCTCCACCTGGGAATTCAGCAACCCTTGTTTCTCAAGCGATCTCAAGACCGGATAAAGTGCCCCCTGATTCATCGGCAATCCCTCGTTACCAATCTCTCCAAGTCGAATTCCGATCTCGTAGCCGTACATCGGCTCGCGTGATTGCACAAGAATGCCCATTACGGCCAACGAAGTTGTGCCGGAATGCAACTCTTTCTTGAATTTCCAAACGGCTTCGTGGGTATCCATAACGCAATAGTACTACTAAGTTGGCAGTAGTAAAGAGGGATGACATCGATTCTTTCAAGATGGATGCCTTCAGATTGCTGGCTTTTCGGAAACACTTCTCGAACGGTCGGATGTCGGGTAACCTGATAAGGCGATCGGAAGTTTGCAGAGTACCGTACTTGTAAATTTGAGCCTGAGGCGCTAGCCGATCCACGTCGCCAGAAATCGGCTAGCGCCTCAGGCTCAACTGGTGGGTCTCAACCTGCCGCTCGCCTAGTAATACTCAATAGGATCTCTTTTAGGCGAGGTTGGCCACGATGCCCACGATACGACAGCTCCCCATCGGCTTGATCAACAAAATCGCGGCAGGAGAAGTCATCGAGCGACCTTCGAGCGTGGTCAAGGAGATGCTGGAAAACAGCATCGATGCCGGGGCGACTTATGTCGAGCTATCGGTCGAGGGTGGTGGAGCCGATTTGATTCGGATCACCGACAATGGCTGCGGAATTTCAGCAGAGCAATTGGAATTGGCGGTGGCTGCTCATGCGACGAGCAAGCTTGAATCGAGCGATGATTTGTTCGACGTGCGCACGCTCGGGTTTCGTGGTGAGGCGCTTGCGTCGATCGCTGAGATTAGCCACCTCACCATGCGTAGCCGAACCGATTCGAGTGAGAGTGGATTTGAACTGCAAGTCAAAGGGGGCGAAAAGGAACCCGTGCGACCTTGTTCCGCTCCCGTAGGCACTACGATCGAGGTGCGTCATCTTTTTTTCAACACGCCCGTGCGCCGCAAGTTTATGAAGAGTTCCCAAACGGAGATGG
>JBEBHM010000702.1:0-4600 GCA_040080875.1 Pirellula sp. | reverse complement strand
CGGCGACACTACCCACGGGCTCGTCGAGCACGGCGGTGCGCCAAAAAGCGTTCCAAGTGTTTTCGCTGAAGGAATCCCTGACTTGGGCTGCCGCCACTCGAAACATCTCTCGGCGATATTCCATTTCGATCTCGTCTTGGGCGGTCGTGGCATGGTCCTCGGGATCGAACGCATCCAAACATCCGACCATTCCTAATGCGCCTTGATTGGACCGTTTTGTCATCCAGTTGATAACTTGATTGCGAGCAATTCGATAAAGCCAAGCCCGAAATTTGCCGCGTTCGCGATCGGGTTGCCAACGGTCCACCGCTCTGGCAACTGCAATGAAGACGTTCTGGGCAACTTCGCGAGCGTCGGCATCTTGCAGACCGCGTCGCTTGGCGAACCGCAATATGAGAGGCTCGTACAACTCGACAAACTCACACCAAGCTTGAGCATCCGCGGCAGAGGGGAGCCGCAGGATCAGACTTTCTCGAGTTTCCGGATTGGATGGCATAGTTTCACTCACAGGATTGGCTTCCAGCCGTTTCAGTGATTCTAAAGCAGGGTGGCGAGCCCGTTCTATGCCAATAACACCATTGCCAAATTGCTTTCTTTCACGTTTCGGGCAATTTTCGCGAAAAGAGTAGCCCAAAGGCGTAGAGCCTTACCGCTACCAGAGTCTGTTGTAGCGTAACCTACCGAATCTCCTGAATTAATCGTGTTCGATATGGCGATGAGCTTGCTGGGTGTTCAGTCCTTGAACTCAACATTCAACGTTTGAGCACCTCCTTTGATCTCTACTTTTAAGTCGGACGTTTCCAGTTGATAGTACTTTTCGGGAAGTTTCACCCACCGGTCTGAAACTTTGGAGGTCTCTTTGCTGCTGGCTTGCATCCCTTTGACGACATCGGGTGGCAGATTCATGCCTGGAGGGATTGCCGGCATCGTTGGCGGACGGGGTTCAAATTCCCGATTGTCGATGCATATGGTTGCTTCGCCTGCGGGGATTTCCAGGTTGAATTTGCCGTCTCGTCCGAGTTCGTAGGTTACCGAATTAAACGAATTGTCTTTTGGTCGAAAGGTCAGCAATCCTCCCGGGATTGCTTTGCCTTTATAAGTTGCTTCGCCGGAGATCGTTCCCATACGTGGGCCGCACCCCGATGAGAGTGCAAGCCCACACGCGATGATCCAGAACGAGAGTGAACTATTGATCCGCATTGACAACTTCCGATCCAGCTGGGGTCAACAACGCGAACCAAATATTGTTTTCGATTCCGCCCGATATGGATCGAACGCTGCCATCCGAAAGACTCACTTGCATCGCTGCGTGTTGCGTGGAAGCAAGTCGTCGATCGCATTGTCCGCCGTTTGCAGAATTTGCTGTCGGATTGCGTGGATTGACTAGGAACTTTGAGTTCAAACCATAGGTGAACACGACGCCATCGCGTCCGCGACCACCACCGAATACTGGGGACAATCGATCACCGGGATAACTGTCGGCCGGCACACCCGAATTCGGATTTCCTCCACCTGAAGCACCGATGCGAAAAACACCTCGCATCCACCAAGTGCCACCTGGTGAACCCGACCCATCGCAACGAGACAATTTCTCCGCGAACATGATTGTATTGGACGTCCCGTCGATCAACGATCCAAACTTGGCTTTTCCATCCCAGCAAGTTTCCCACGGGTTGCCGGCGGAGCCACAGGTAACCGTCCTATTCGCTTCACCACCAAACACCAAAAAATTCCCTGCATAAGAGGCATCACCTGGCATCCAATCCAGTCCATTGCCCAAGGTACTATCGCTTGGGCACTGATAAGTCGAAATCCTAGTTTGCCTTAGCCAAGTTCGGGATCCCGTGTTGACAGAGCCCCATGTTGGCCAAATGTATCCCAGATTCGTAATTGTCGAACCCGGTGAAGCCTGGCCAACCGCTGCCGTCAAGTCGCAGTTTCCAGCGATCTCGAAAACATTCTTCTGTTCGATGAACGGAAGCAAATGAAAGTACAACGGAGCGTACCAAGCTCCTCCATAATTTCCTCCTTGCGGTGGAAATCTTCGATGAGTGTCGTGCGCATTGTGTGTAGCAAGCGCTTGTTGCTTGAGATTGTTTTGACACTGCATACGTCTCGCCGCTTCACGCGCGGACTGCACTGCGGGCAACAGAAGCCCAACCAGAATACCAATAATTGCAATTACAACCAACAGTTCAACTAACGTAAAACCACGCCGTCGACTTATTCCAATGGACATGCGGGCGCTCCATAGAAAGAGAGAACGAAACGAAAAATTTGCTTAGATTCTAATCAGCCAAAGCGAGCGTCTGCAATAGCGGCCTACCTCTCGTTGCGAGCGTTTTTTGGAAAACAACACCCCTTTAACTGGTGTTAGAGCTGCAAAAGGGGGCAGGTTTCTTTATAACAAAGAGACCTGAACCTTTTTTCTCCCCGCCTCAAGAGTAATTGATGACAACGGATTTGACCTGCGTGAATAGGTCTAGTCCATAGGGGCCTTTTTCTCGACCCCATCCACTTTGTTTGAAGCCGCCCCAGGGCGAAGCGTTGTCGAAAGCATTGTAGCAATTCACCCAAACTGTACCCACATCAAGTGCCGAAGCCGCTTGATGGGCTTTGCGTATGTCTCGCGTCCATACGCCAGCGGCTAATCCGTACGGAGAGTCGTTGCCCTTGGCGATCGCATCGGGAAGATCACGAAAAGGAATGGCACACACGACTGGCCCGAAGATTTCCTCGCGAGCGATCCGCATTTGATTGTTCACACAAGCGAAAACGGTAGGCTCGACGAAGCAACCATTGGCGAGTTCGTCCGATGGGGCTCGACCTCCCGACAACGCTACGGCTTTTTCTTCTACGCCAATTCGAACGTAATCAAGGACTCGCTGCTGTTGACTACGAGAAACGAGCGGTCCCATCTTGGTTTCCGGATCGAGCCCATGTCCAAGCTTGACTCCGCGGGCCATCGTTGCCAATTGCGTTATGAAGTCTTCGTAGATCGACTCCTCGACAAACAAAGGCACATCGGTTGGACAGACAGACCCACCAAATCCCCGCAAATCGTGAGTGAAACACCCTACAGAAGCCAAAGTAGTAAGCACATTCCATGTGCCGTGAACAGGTGCATTCCAGTCGCCGTTACCAGGTACATTTGCAAATCGGGTGAGGCGGACGGCACGACGGAGCGTGCCTGCTAAATCAATCTCCGCCAAATTATTGCGGCTTGAACGCAGGCGCCGGTTGCCGACAAATCAAAGAGCGATGACCTGCATGCGTCGAGGACCAGCGTCTGGGACATACGCTGCTACGTACGCTGCTACGTAGGTCCGCATCTCCGAGGCGGACGTACTGGCCGCTGAAACCCTCATCTCCAAAACGGATTGCATTTCAGAACCGTAGTTACGCTCAAATGGAATCGGTGCAGCGAGTTTTTGATGATATCGAATCCCAGCGTCTGGGACATACGCTGCTACGTACGCTGCTACGTAGGTCCGCATCTCCGAGGCGGACGTACTGGCCGCTGAAACCCTCATCTCCCAAACGGATTGCATTTCAGACCCGTTGTTGCGCTCAAATGGAATCGGTCCAGCGAGTGTTCATTGATATCGAATTCCAGCGTCTGGGACATACGCTGCTACGTAGGTCCGCATCTCCGAGGCGGACGGCTTTCCCGCATCTCCGCTCGGAGATCCGTTGTTACGTCAAACAACAAAATGCTAAACTAACGATTGAATCAAATCCCTGGAATCGCCCCTTGTTGATGCCAAAGGAACACCGACATGCAGCGCGAAGATATTGGTTACTTTGATCCTGCGGCTGACTTCGCCATCGCTGAGCGAGGATTGCCACACTGGGTACAATCCGGCACAGTTTGCTTCATTACTTGGCGTGCCGCCGACTCGCTCCCCAAGTCGGTACTCGAGCGAATCGATAGCGAGCTAGCAATCATCCTAAGGCAACACGGTTTGGATCCGACCGCCGATTGGCAGCAAGAGCTTGGCCGACGAAATCAATCGTTACGTGGGCAAGTTCATTGGGATCTCTTTGCAACGAGGGACAAATTCCTCGACCAGGGGCATGGCCTATGCTTGCTTGGTCGTGAAGCGTGTTATCAAATTGTAATCGAAAGTCTTACACACTTTGACACCGATCGGTATTTCCTGACTGACGTTGTTGTGATGCCTAACCACGTACACTTTATGGCGGCGTTCGAAGACGCCGAGTCTATGCTCAAGCAGTGCGAGGATTGGAAGCGATTTACAGCTCGCAAGATAAATAGAGTTGTTGGACGAACCGGTGATTTTTGGCAGCCAGATCAATTCGATCATTTGATTCGCAGCTCAGAGCAATTTGAACGTTATCGTAGATACATTGCTGAAAATTCTAAGCAAGCAGGCTTGTCGGAAGGGACTTATTTGCATTTCCAAAAGCCACTTTAGGTCGGCATGCAGTTCATTGCTGGTTGGGATTCTTGGCGAACTGTCGCACCGAATTCATTTGAGCGTAACGACGGGTCTGAAATGCAATCCGTTTGGGAGAGGAAGGTTCCAGCGGCTAATACGTCCGCCTCGGAGATGCGGACCTACGTAGCAGCGTACGT
>JBEBHM010000701.1:0-4600 GCA_040080875.1 Pirellula sp. | reverse complement strand
CCAGGGGAGTTACCAGCCCGAACATTACGATCAACTCGGTTGGTGGCATTCTGATGTCCGGCAATATCGAAGCTCCTTTGTTCGGGAGCATTTCGCTGACTTCGACTGGTGGTTCGATCACCTCGCCAGACTCGTACGCGATTTACGGCAACAGCCCTTCGCTCTTTGCGGCCCGAGAAATCGACCTGCAATTGGAAGGAAATCGCGGAACCGTCGGCGCGATTGCTGGAGGCAATATCTCCCTCACCGCAATTTCCAAAGACAATCTAACCAGCCAGTTCCAGGTCGGAAACATCTACTCCGACACAGGGTCCGTCAAAATAATCGCGGCAAACGGCATCGCGGGGACCACGACGTCGTTGGTTTCGGGTGGCTGCATTGAATTAGCTGCCAAGTCCGGTGGCATCGGTTCTGTGGGTACACCCCTTCGAGTGGACTCCTCGATCATTAGTGCCCCGACAGTCGGATTGTCCGCCAGGGCTCGCGACGCGGTTGTCATCACAGAGACGGGGGGCGATATCATACTCGGTCAACCTGTTCAACTTTCGTCAGAAGAAACGCAGCCCACGGATGCGTCGATTCAGTCCGATACTGATATTGTGACATTGGTCGCATCGATGGGTTCGATTCGCGATGGTCGTTATGAAGCCGAACGTTCCGCACCGATCATCACTGCAAATCTATCCGCTCGCGAGGCCCTTTTCTTTAACTCGGCCATTGCCGCAGGCACCATCACACCCCTGTCGCTCGCATATCCTCTCTCACCAGGTTTGATGGCGTATCTTTATCCACACACGTCTTTCATACAGCCACAGTCGGCTGCGTCGGTCGCAGAGCGAGCCAACATTCGCGGAACCCAAGTGACCTTAACAGCCTCCAACACCGGTGCCGAAATCGGTAGCATTGGGGAACGTGTATCGATCCTAAACCCCCAGGTACACAATGCCTTGCCCGCTGCTCATGCTGCACTCTTGTCAGCCGCAACTCGTGACGACGTTCTCGGTATTCAGTACACGACGTATCGATACTTAGGCGCTTCTCAGGCCAATATCGATCTCAAGGCCGAAAATTTTTCCAACACCGCACGGTGGCAGAGGCTTTCTCCCGATATCTTGTCAGGGACGGCCGATCAGGCACCGATCAATAGAACCGTCAGTACTGGACAGCGTGTTTTGATCGAGTTCAACTCGTCCGACTACGGGCTCTACGAGTATCGCGGCTCAAACAGCACCCTCAACTTGGTGACCCAAAACTATCGAGACACCTCGCGATGGTTGAAGATCGAAGCTGCGGCCTCGACCGATGGACCTACCGTAAATCTAACCAACGGAATGCTCGTTAACAGCAAGTATTCGATCGACGCACTGACCATTCGCCTCGTCGAGGATATCAACATCGACGCCGCAGGTTCAATTGTGTCCACGTCCAATACTCGGGTTGCATTGGAAACGGCTGGAAACATGTCCATACAACGAATCGTGGCAGGAGGAGACGTTCAGCTCAAATCAGGTTCCAGCGTCATCGATGTAGGCATTGGCCCTGCTGCTATTGCCAGTGGCGGCCAGTTGCGCATCAACGCGGTGGCCGATATTCGAGGGGCAAGTTCAGTCCTACCTCTCAGAACACAAATCGGGAGGACAGGCTCCATGGAGGGGCAATCTCTGGGGGCAATGTCCATACAGCAAGTCGCCACGGACGCCGTGATCAATGGCGTTACACAAAGCATCGATAAGTTATTGGTCACTCGGGCTGATAGTACCGGACCCATGAAGCTTACCGTTTTGGAAAGTGATCTTTCCATCGGGCGATTGCAATCCGTTGACTCGATCGAGCTTCAAGCAGAAGGTTCCATTCTCGATGCCTATCCCGACGCGGCAGGCAGGCCAGTCAACATCCTGGTTACTAAGTCGGCTTCGACTACTGGCAACGTCAGAATGACTGCAGGAGGTTCGATCGGATTGCCCGCGAATTCAATCGAGCTGACGGTATCCGGGGGCGAACTATCGACCACTTCTGTCGGTTCGACAACACTCAAACATTTCGGTGACCTTATCGCCAGAAGCATGTTGACCAGTAACGGCAACATCACTCTCGATAATACTGGCACACTCCTAGGCCATAGCCTCGAAAGCAATGGAGGAGGCATCACGATCAACAATCCTTCCACCATGTTGTTGCACAACGCCAAATCCACCGGTGGCAACATAACGATTGTGAATACGGGGAGCATGACCGGGCACAGCCTAATGAGTACTAATGGCGGTATCACGATCAACAACGTTGGCCCCATGCTGATCACCAATGCAATGTCGACCAACGGCAGTATCTCGCTGGTCAACCAAGGTACGTTAACTGGCCAAAACCTGACGACCAACGTAGGCAACATCAATATCAACAATACCGGAACCCTCACGATCGTTACCGCTGCAACCACAGGTGGCAATATTGGGATAATCAATGTTGGCAATCTGACGGGGCAGACCATTACCAGCGGCGGTGGAAATATCGACATCAATAACATCGGCATGTTGTCGCTCAACACGGCTACGGCTACCGCAACGACTACCGGTGGTAATGTCAAGATCGTGAATGTCGGGAACCTAACAGGCCAAAACATTAATAGCAACGGTGGCGGTATCGACATCCATAACCGAGGCGACGTGTTGATCACTAGCGCGATCGCTACCGGTGGCAGCATTTCCATCGTCAACGTTGGAAATCTTACTGGTCACAATCTGGTCACGACCGGCGGTGGGATCACCATCAACAGTTCCATCAATATGTTGATCACAAACGCCCAGGCAACTGGAGGTGACATCCGCGTTACCAATACCGGCGAGTTGGAAATCGTCAACATGGTCGCGGTCGATCAGAACGTCATCATCAACAATGGCGGCAATATGTTGGCCACCAGCATCTTTGCAAATCAAGGCAATGTAACTATTACCAACGGGCAAGTTCTCAGCGTCAACAAGATCAGCGCGGTACAAGGGGCCGTAACCATTGTTTCTGGCAAATCTATTATTGATGTCAGTGCTGACGCGGATAGCGATATCGATGGGATCACCATTTCGCTGACCGTACTCGACGGTTCCATTGGCGAAGCGTTTGATGACCTGGAAATCAATACTGCCGATACCGTAGCAGGACGACTCACAGCGACGGCTCCCAAAGAGATTTTTGTAACGGAAACAATCGGACGGCTGAATGTTGGCAATGTATCATCCACGTCTCGAGGAAATGTTCGATTGGCATCGACAGATTCCGTTGCCACCGGAGAGAACATCCATGTACTTTCCACGTCCATAGTCTCTGTGTTCGACGGCGTTCTATCGCTGCTCTCAGGAGATGATTTGACGGTCGCTGGCTCCGTCTCGGCTCGCGACGTCTATCTCTATGCAGACTATGGCAACGCAGATCCGGTCGGAGCCAACTTGCAACTCACGGGAACTGTTGCCGGTCAGACGCTGGAAATCGCAACCGATGATGACAACGACGTCGTGTTTGTTGCGGCAGCCATAGCCCTCGGGGCCACGATCCGAACTCGAAAGGGGGATGACGAAGTGCAATCCGGTTCGGGAGACGACATTCTGTATGGAGGTTTGGGACGCGATCGCATGCGTGGGGGCCTGGGCAATGATTGGTTGTATGCCGATGGTGGAATTGGTGACGAACTCTACGGCGAAACCGGCATGGATCGACTGTTCGGATCCGACGATGGTGAGGAAACAGATCCTGACTTCTCAGATAGTGTCCGGTTTGGTGACCTTATTGATGGCGGTGATGGAGATGATCTCATTTGGTCACTCGGCGGCGCCGATCGCATCCTCGGCGGCATTGGGATCGACACGATCTATAGCGGAGCAGGCAGCGATTATGTCTCAGGCAACGATGGTAACGATACCATTTACACCGGGACAGGGATTTCCGATCGCGCCGAAGGTGGTGCTGGGAACGATCTGATTTATGGCTCCAATGGAGGTAATGATTTTCTTTATGGCAACGAGGGCGATGACCGAATCTTTGGTCAAGCGGGCAACGATTCGATCGATGGAGGTATCGGAGCGGATATCTTGGACGCTGGCGCTGGTGTCGACATCGTCTATGGCGGGCAAGGCAATGACGAGATTCGCGGAGGTGGCGGTGTTGGCGATACTCTCAATGGCGACGAAGACGATGACTTGATCTTTGGTTCCGAAGATGGCGCGGACATAATCTACGGTGGCTTGGGGCGCGACCGCATCTATGGCTACGCTGGAAATGATACGATCTTTGGTGGTGCAAACGACGACATAATTGAAGGCGGCGATGGAGACGACGCGGTCTCCGGCGACGCTGGCGTGGATGTGATCCTTGGTGGTGCCGGTCACGATACGCTCTATTCTTTCAATCTTTCCGGAATAGGTGACGATAGTTCTGTGAACTATCTCTACGGTGACTTCGGCACCAACCGGGATGAAGTTGGGTCTGGCAGAGATCGAATCCATGGTGGCGGCGGGATCGATTTGCTCTATGGCGAAGGTGACGACGATTTGATCGTCGCCCCCAATGCGTTTTCCATCATCGATTACGGCAGTGGCGATGGCAGTACGCCTTCGGA
>JBEBHM010000700.1:0-4609 GCA_040080875.1 Pirellula sp. | reverse complement strand
GGCAGTTCAGGTGCCAGAGCCGATGACTGGATTCGCACCAGCATGGACCTATTTACAAAACAGGTGCCTTTCTTAGTCGAGCCACATCGGCAGGTTGAGAAAGACACGAATTGAGAAGTGCGGTTCGCGCGATTCAGTGGCGTATTTTACGTGACAGCAGGCGCACCGGTGTGTCAAACGCGTGTCAAACCGGTGCGACTTAGCTTCGGTGCGATCCCGACTTATGACCGCATTGATTTTTTTTGATTTCCGGTCTCGCGTGACCACACATTTCAACACCTTGCCGTCTGACAGAACGCCAAAAAGAAAAATGGCTAGCACTCGATGGCGGCAGTTCTGACTTCATGGACGCACACGATGATGAACCATCTGATCACGATAGCCGTATATCACAAGCAGTCTTGAAAAACTCCATTTTTGGAAAACAGAATCCGATGCTTCGTCCAATCTTCGTTTCGCTCTTCAGCGTTTCGCTTGCGATTGCAGGCTGCTCGAGTCACAACGCTTCAGACAAAAAAACAGATGTATCGACTCCCACTGCTGCAATGTCTGCTAATCCAAAATCGAAGCAGAACTCAAGCACACCGTTGCACTCTCAAGATCTGGCGGCGGGGGAAGCTCTTGCCTTAGAGGTCGACTTAAGTGCTAAAATAGGTGGTGTCGTGCGAAGTGTTTTTCAGGATACGCGCGGGGTGCTCTGGGTAGGTGGCGAAGGTGACTTGTTTCGTAACGACGGAAAAGCTCTCACAAGTTACGACATCACGGATGATCAGGGTAAGGGAGTTACGATTAAGCGCATCATTGAAGACAAAGAGGGCAATATCTGGTGTGGAACTACAGGCGGAATTACCCGAATTGATGGAGGATCATTTACGAGTTTTGGTGAAAAACACGGCCTCATCAGCCACGATGTTTGGAGCATCGCTGCAGACAACAGCGGGATGATATGGGTCGGTACCATTGAGGGCGTTTTTCGATTCGACGGGAAAGCGTTTACTAAGTTTGCAATTCCCGAAGCAGAGCCCGATCCTACGAGAGGCGTTACCAGCGGCAAGATTGTGCATTGCATTACAGTGGATCGCAAAGGGTCGGTGTGGTTCGGTACCAATGGAGGTGCGTACAAATACGACGGCCGAGCTTTGACGAACTTTTCAGAGAAGGACGGCATGAGCAACAATGCAGTAAGCTCAATCATCGAAGACAAGTCAGGCAACATGTGGTTTGGAACTACGCACAAAGGGATTTGTCGCTATGACGGTAAAGTGTTTACCAATTTTACTGAAGATGGAATCGTCGATGGCAATGAAATTTGGTGCGTTCACGAAGACCAAGTTGGAAACATTTGGTTCTCAGGTAAGCGATTCGGTGTGTACCGCTACGATGGTAACTCTTTTACAAATTTCGATGAGAAGGATGGCCTCACTACTCCCGGCATCATGTGCATCTTTGATGACGACAAGGGGCGGCTTTGGCTTGGCGGTGTGGGGGGACTGTTCCGCTACGACGGCGAGTCCTTTTTCAACGTCAAGAAAGACGGTCCTTGGAAGTGACGTTGTGCCCCTCAGTTTGGTTCATTTGGTCCACCCCGCGACGCAGTTAACGTTCTGCACCGGTACCGAGATGCAATACTTGAAATTGAAAAGGAACCGGGTACGAACGGGGTTCCGAAACATGTTGTTGTGCAGGCCGTTGCTGCGTTTCCCTATACCGAAATACAGCCGCGAGAATTCCAATCAAGTCGATTGTGGCAGTCCATAGATCGTTTTGGGATTGGCGCAATTCCTGCATTGCCGAGGACCAACGCTTGCTAAAGATGCCTACAAAGGATCGCCATTCAAGTTCAATCGACAGTACGCAGAAAGCTTCGGAAATAAATGGATCATCCTAAGCGCCAAGTACGGATTCATTTTGCCAGACTTCGAGATACCAGGCCCTTACGAAGTCACATTCAAACGTAAATCATCGGATCCAGTCTCAAGAGAGTTGCTTCGTAAGCAGGTGAAAGACCAAGGTCTCGTACTGTTTCCGATGGTCATTGGATTGGGTGGTAAAGAATATCGACTAGCCATCGAAGACGCGCTCCAGAGCCTGAGCGTCGCGATCAATTTTCCTTTTGCTGGACTCCCCATCGGAAAGGCCATGCAAGCTACCAAAATCGCTACATTAGAATCTCTTCCCCAAACCAACGATCCGTGAACGGACTGAAAGCCTACTAAAGCGACAAGATGATCACAGAGCCCGACAATTCGACGATAGACGCGTTGGTTCGCATTCTTCGAAAATCGCGAAGCATTCTTTTCATTACTGGAGCGGGCGTCTCAGCGGAGTCGGGGATTCCGACGTATCGTGGGATTGGCGGACTCTACAATGTGGACACGACCGAAGATGGAGTGGCAATCGAAGAAGCACTTTCGGCTTCGATGCTTGCCGATAATCCGGCGCTGACTTGGAAATATCTTGCGCAAATCGGCATGGCTGTTCAAGGTGCTCGTCACAACCGAGCCCATGAAGTTATCGCTGAAATGGAATCTCGATTTCACCGAGTGTGGACGCTAACGCAGAACGTCGATGGATTCCATCGAACGGCCGGATCTAAGAATCTGATCGAAGCTCACGGTAATATGCATTCGTTGTCGTGCACCAAGTGCAAATACAAAGAGTCACTCGACGAGTTTGATGCGATCGCGATTCCTCCAAAGTGCCCGCGTTGCGGAGCACTGGTGCGGCCGGATGTTGTGCTGTTCGGCGAGTTGATTGTTGGACCGGGCGTTGAGCATTTGCAAAATGAGCTTCAGAATGGATTCGATATCGTATTTAGCATCGGCACAACGAGCGTGTTCCCTTATATTCAGGCTCCAATCTACATGGCCAAGTCGGCAGGCAATGTCACTGTGGAAATCAATCCGAGCGAGACCACAGTTTCACATGTCGTGGATTATCGATTGGCAATGCCAGCCGGAGCGGCACTCGATGAAATTTGGAATCGCTACCAAGCAGCGAACAAAACATGAACAAGTCCACGAAAAGTCTCACCTCCACTAGCAAGTTCCTGAGCCTCGTGCTGCGGCACCAGCCGGAAGTCATCGGCATGCAGCTTGATCCTAAAGGTTGGTTAGCGATCGACGAATTGATTGAGAATGCAAATCGCCAGGGCAATGAACTATCGCTTGAGCTATTGCATGAGGTAGTCGTGTCGTGCGAGAAGAAACGGTTCTCCCTGAGCGACGATGGCCTGAGGATCCGCGCTAACCAGGGGCATTCGGTTCCCGACGTCGAGCTCAATCTTGAACCCGTGACTCCGCCGAATCAGCTGTTTCATGGAACCGTTGCTGCGTTCATTGAAAGTATTCGCGAGCAAGGATTACTAAAACGGTCTCGCAACCACGTGCATTTGTCGGCAGACATCGAGACCGCCAAGAAGGTTGGGGCTCGACGCGGGAAGCCTCTAATTTTGACGATTCGTACTGAAGCGATGCATGAGTCAGGCCACTCCTTTTACTTGTCGGCAAATGGCGTCTGGCTGACGGATGCTGTACCGGCTCAGTTCATTCAATTTCCAGACTAAGATGCTCGCAACCCTATGGTAACCGTTGAAGTGACAACTGGCGATTTGCTTGACCAAGACGTTGAAGTAATCGTAAACGCTTGGAATCGCAACATCATTCCATGGTGGTTGTTACTTCCACAGGGTGTTTCTGGAGCGATCAAGAAACGAGCAGGTTATCAGCCGTTCCGCGAAGTCGCAAAGGCTGGACCGATACCGCTAGGCGGCGCGGTCCTAACCAGCGCTGGCCGTTTGCCTTTCAAGGGTATCATTCACGTTGCGGGCATCAGCATGTGGTGGCGGTCTTCTGAGTATTCCATTCGCGAGTCTTGTCGAAGCGCAATTCGCATAGCAAAGGAACACAGTTTCAAATCGATCGCGTTTCCGCTCATCGGTGCCGCCTAGTCGCATCGCACAGTAGCTTTTCGTTCGAAACGACGTTAGCAGCGAGAAGTTACCGAAACTCTATTCTCAATTGGAAGGCTATAGGATACCAAGTCTTCCTGGTCTATCTTTGGCTCCCGTCGGCCGACGTTGCTGTGGAACGCGTCGCTACTCGAGTGATGGAAGGAGGTCATTTCATCCCAGAGGAAGTTATTCGACGACGATACCGCCGGGGTCTCGAGAATCTCTTTGAGCTGTACCAGCCAGTTGTTTCAACAGTACAAATTCGAGATGGATCACGACTTCCCCCGGCTCTAGTGTGGGAAAAAGATCAAGACGCGGAACGTGTTCTCAACTACAATCGGTGGAACGACATTCAAAACAGCAGGAAGATAAACGATGACCAACAATAGCGAAGCAGACTCTCTAGCGATAAAGGTCCAATTGGCTTTTGAAGATGCCAGTCATCGAGTGATCGAACGTGCACGGGCTGCAAACACCAAGGTCGTAATCTGGCGGGATGGGGCGATCGTTAGACTTACGCCTGACGAAGCAGAGCAAGAATTGGCAACGAACCTGGCAAAGCAAGAAACAAGCCGGAGCTAAGACTAGCGTTGTTTTCAGCGACCATTGATTGTTAACTCGTGGTCCCGGGGACGATTTTCTTTGCATTCGAATCCC
>JBEBHM010000082.1:0-17181 GCA_040080875.1 Pirellula sp. | reverse complement strand
TCGACTTTCCCAGTCGTGTTTGGCAAGGTGCATTGTTAACATCGGTCCTAGCAGGCGCAATCATGGTTGCATGTTTACGGGGTTTTGGTGTTCCCATTAAGGAACTGGTTCTATTCGATGTTGCATGTGCGGCAGCTGTTGGCGCGGCGGTTCGGCCGGCGATTTACATGCTGAAGCTTTATGAGAGTCAGAGCAGACATTCCAGGCTGCTTATGGCCTCGTGGTTGACCATATGCATCCTCGTGGGAAACCTCTTAGTGCCCGTTCTCGGTGGTGTAGCCCGCTAAGTTTACGAGTTGGTCCAGCGTGGGCGAGACCGTTTTCCACTTGCTAGAGCTACTAAGGGCGATACTCGAAATTGGTTTTCTGTGTAAATTAGTAGGTTGTGTTTGCCGCTTGCCCGTGCCTCTACTACTTTATGCCTCAAACGAACCCTTCTTTTATCAATCGCGAGTTGAGCTGGCTGGAATTCAATCAGCGGGTGCTCGAACAAGCGCTCTACACCAAAGTACCGGTGCTGGAACGATTGAAATTCCTGGCCATTACAGCCAGTAACCTTGATGAGTTCTTTATGGTTCGCGTAGGGGGGCTGCAGTTGCAGCAGTCCCAAGGGATCGACTCCCCTGACGCTAGCGGTGCTACGGTGACTCAGCAACTGGATTTGGTTTACCGACGAGTCAACAAGATCGTGCTCGATCAATACGAGTGCTTCCTGAATGGGATCGAACCGATCCTGGCGGCTGAAGGGCTCGAGCGAATTAAGTGCAAAAACGCTTCTGCCCGCCATCGCGAGTCGATAACACGTTTTTTTAACGAAGAAATTTACCCAATTGTTTCCCCGATGGACATTGATCCAGAGGGGCCCTTTCCCATTCTGTCCAACATGGGCTTGCATCTTTGCGTGCGGATGGCCAGCGGTGACTCGGTGAATCCGCATCGGTTTGCGTTCATTCCTCTTGGAAAGGCACTTTCGCGGTTCGTCACTTTGCCTAGTGAACGGGGGTACAACTATGCCTTGTTGGAAGACGTGACTGCGGAGCTAGTGGATCACTACTATCCAGGCAAGCGAGTCGATGAGTGCGTCGCGTTTCGGGTTACTCGGAATGCAGATGTCTCGGTGCGCGAGGACAACGCAGCCGATCTTATGATGGGAATGGAAGAAGTTTTGCACTCCAGGCGTTCTGCTGGCTTTGTTCGCTTGGAAGTGGCTCAAAACGTATCGGAGATAGCTCTCCAGTTCCTTCAAGAAAAACTGGGACTCAAGGCTCGAGACGTTTTCAAGATCGCTGGTCCTCTGGATTTGTCGAGCATGATGTACTTGACCGAGATGGAGGGTTTCCCGGCCCTTCGCGATTCCGCTTGGATCCCGCAGCGCCCAGCCAACATTGATGCAACGCAGAGCATGTTCCAGAGCATCGCGGAAAAGGATCTGCTCTTTTGTCATCCGTACGAAAGTTTTGAGCCGGTCGTTCGGTTTATTGAAGAGTCGGTGGACGATCCCGATGTGCTTGCGATCAAACAAGTACTTTATCGAACGAGTCGCAAGAGCCCGATCATTGCGGCCCTTAAAAAAGCCGCCGAGCGAGGCAAGTATGTAACGGCCATCGTCGAATTGAAGGCTCGATTCGATGAAGCCCGGAATATCGAGTGGGCACGGGAGTTGGAGAGAAGCGGAGTTCAAGTCATCTATGGTGTGCGTGGGCTCAAGACACATGCAAAAGTCTGCATTGTGGTTCGACGCGAGCCGACTGGGATCGTTCGCTACGTGCATTTCGGAACCGGAAACTACAATGAAGTGACCGCTCGCATGTACAGCGACCTGAGTTACTTTACCTGCAATGAATCACTTGGTCGGGATGCTAGCGCGTTCATCAATGCGATCACTGGGTACAGTCAACCTCAGCCGTACGACATGCTCGACTCGGCCCCATTGGGATTGCGCAAGAAACTGCTGGCGCTGATTCAAGCCGAAACGCTCAACAAGCGCAACGGACAGAAAGCCTACATCGCGGCCAAAATGAATGCCTTGGTCGATCCGGACTTGATTCGGGCTTTGTACGACGCGAGTCAGGCGGGAGTCGTAATCCGACTGAACGTGAGAGGTATTTGTTGTTTGCGACCTGGTGTTCCTGGATTGAGCGAGAACATTTCCGTGATCAGCATTGTAGACCGATTTTTGGAGCACGCTCGCATCCTCTATTTCTATCACGGAGGGGACGACGCGGTCTTTATCAGCAGTGCGGATTGGATGCAACGTTCATTCGATCGCCGCGTCGAGTTGCTCGTGCCGATCGAGGACACCGCGTCCAAGCGTCGCGTCATGGAGATCTTGGACACCTATTTTCGTGACAATCAAAATTCATGGCGATTGGGGGCCGATGGCCAGTATTCACGGATCGAGCCAGAAGCCAACCAGCCCAAATTTCGCGCCCAAAAATCGCTGTGCGACGCAGCCATTGCAGCGGTAAAAAAAGCCGAGCAAGCAGCCAGAACAACCTTTGAACCGCACAAATCTGCAGCGACCAAGGATTAGCAAAGCCGACAACCATTGAGTTCCTACGTTTGACACCACTTGTACCAACAACTCGAGAAAGACATGGCAAAGAAAAAGAAAACCAAAACAAAATCGACTTCATCGAAAGCAGCGGCAAGAAGCACCGGCCGCATCGTTCTCCGAACCGGCGAGGCGCTGGTCGAAGCGGAGGCGCCATGGTCTGCCGCCGAACCCGAAGTGGTTATCGGTGAATTGGATGGACCGGTTGGATTCGCCATTGCGCAAATGATCGGAAATCAAGCCAAGGGACATTCCAAAATCTTTGCCATTCTCAACTGCGACGTGCAAGTTCGCCCGGCGACGGTGATGGTAAGCAAGGTTACTGTCAATTCCGAGAAATACACCAACATTTTGATGGGGACGGTTCAAGCCGCCATCGCCCATGGAGTGCTGGATGCTGTTCGTGCCGGTCATATTCCCAAGGCCAAGGCCAACGATTTAGGTCTCATCGTTTCGGTTTGGCTTGATCCGTCCATCGTGGATGCCAAGTACGATCCGGAAGTATTGTTTAAGACAAATCGCGAAGCGACCACCAAAGCCATAGCCAAAGCAATGAACCATGAACCATCGATTGATTGGTTGCTCAAGAATCAAGAATCTACCCCACACTTTTTCCATCAGCTAGCGCTCCAAGGCAAACTGTAGGAACCGCGCGGGGTTCGACTTGAATTACGCTCAAGCCGTATTGGCTTATATCCTTTGGGGCATCTTTCCGTTGTATTGGAAGTTGCTTCCGTCGGTCAATGCATATGAGATTATCTGCCATCGTATCGTCTGGTCATTGCTGACGCTCATCATCTGCGTTCATTTAACCAAGCAATGGCCTCACATTCGCGCATTGACTCTGCAGACCAAGCGACTGAAGCTTTGCATTTTGGCCGCAGTTTTCATCAGTATGAATTGGTTCATCTTTATTTGGGCGGTTCAGCACGGTTATTTAGTAGAAACGAGCCTCGGTTACTTCATCAATCCGATGCTCAACGTCCTGCTCGGAGTCCTATTTTTTCGTGAACAACTGCACCGCTTGCAGTGGTTGGCCATCTCGATTGCCGTCGTGGGCGTTGCCATCATGACTTTGCAGACGGGAGAGTTCCCGTGGATCGCGGTATCCCTTGCACTGTCATTTTCTTTTTATTCGGTGGTTAAGAAGCTAACTACCCTCCCAGCCATCGCAGGCTTGGGGATGGAAACGGCCATTCTCGCTCCCATTTCAGTGGTGTCGTTGATCATTTTTTCCAGAGCAAGCATCGAAGTAGAGCCCAAGAGCGTATCCACTTGGATCTTGTTAATCTTGGGCGGTCCCATCACAACGTTGCCGTTGGTTTTGTTTGCCGCTGCAGCAAAGCAAGTACCGATGGTGGCGATGGGTATGTTGCAATACATTTCGCCGTCGATTCAGTTTGTGCTGGGTGTGGTGTTGTTCCAAGAAGAGGTCACCAGCGGGCGTGTGGTTGGATTTGCAATGGTATGGTTAGCGCTGGCTGTTTTCAGTGCCTATGCGATCGTTTCGGCTCGCAGAATCAAACCCGTCGCGAGCTAGCGTCCAAGTTTCTGCGTAGGTACACTAGGGCTCTTTCCACCAGGATTGGCGAGTTGCGAACGTAAAACGATTGGGGTTGGACGTAGTGGATCTTGTTAAAGATCCCTGAAACAAAGGATCTTTAACAAGGTCCACTACCCAAAAAACTAATCTGGACAGAGCACGAGAGCGACACTCCGTCCAACATTCAGGATTCTGTATGGATAGCAATTCGATTTGGAAGCGAGCACTTCGCAAAAAGAGTGTCGAGCAATTGCACGATGAGTCAAGCGATCGCGATTTGGCTGGCCATTCGCTCCACAAAAGCCTCAACCTATTCGACTTGACTTGTTTTGGGATCGCGGCGGTGGTCGGTGCGGGAATTTTCTCAACGTTGGGCAAGGCTGCTGCGGATGGCGGGCCTGCCGTCGCCGTTTTGTTCTTGCTGACTGCGGTAGCATGTTTGTTCTCAGCACTTTGTTATTCTGAATTCGCCTCGCGCATTCCCGTTAGCGGTAGCGCTTATACGTACTCTTATGTCGTGTTTGGGGAATTGGTAGCTTGGCTTATCGGCTGGAACCTTTTGATGGAGTATGCCATCGGCAACAGTGTCGTGGCATTCTCGTGGTCCGACTATTTTTCGAATTTATTGGTCGGAATCGGAGTCCCTCTGCCGGATTGGCTGCAAACAGACTATTTGTCTTGTTCCTTGGCAGCTGCGAAAACGGAAGGGCTGGATGCGTCTGAGACAAAGTTGTTGGAGATCTGGAGTCAAGCTCCGATGTTGGGCGGGGTCAAAATCATCTTCGATTTGCCTGCCTTGGCACTAAATCTGGTGATCACCACGTTGGTTTACATTGGGATTCATGAATCCAAGCTAGTCAGCAACGCGATGGTGGCTCTTAAGCTTTCCGTTGTTTTCGGGATCATCGTGGTGGGTGTGTTTTATGTGACGCCAGCCAACTGGGTACCGTTCGCACCCAACGGCGCAACCGGCGTTCTCAAGGGGATTGCCGCAGTTTTTTTTACGTACATTGGATTCGATGCGATCTCGACGACGGCAGAGGAATGCAAGAATCCAAAGAGAGATTTACCTCGCGCGACAATGTTAACTTTGGGCATTTGCACTGTGCTGTATATGATTCTGGCATTCGTACTCACCGGCATGGTGCATTACTCGGAGTTGCGAGTGGATGATCCGTTGGCCATCGTGTTTTCGAAGCACAATCTCCATTGGCTATCGGGAATCGTATCTCTCAGCGCGGTGGTCGCCATGGCCAGCGTATTTCTGGTCTTTCAGTTGGGGCAGCCTCGCATTTTCATGAGCATGTCACGCGATGGATTATTGCCCAAGCCGTTTTCGCGCATCCATCCAAAATTCAAGACTCCTTCGTTTGCGACGATCGTTACTGGTATTGCGGTCGCGCTGCCCATCCTTTTTCTCAATTCGCAGTTGGTAACCGACTTGTCGGCGCTAGGAACTCTTTTTGCGTTTGTACTGGTTTCCGGTGGAATACTGGCGCTTCATACAAGTGACCGACAGAATAATATTGAGACGACCGGTTTCCGTGTGCCTTACATCAATGGCCAGTACATTGTGATCGCGCTTTTGGCCGCGTATACCTACTTGATGCGATCGATGCCGGAGAATCACGATCTGACTCGAGATTGGAGTTGGGACAAGTTCCCCTACCTGGTTTTTTATTCGGTGTTCATTGTTTTGGCCATTGCGACATGGAGGAAACGTTGGTCGGTCATTCCGGTATTGGGAGTGATCACAAACCTCTATTTGATTGCGGGAATTGGACACTGGAACTGGTTGCGATTCGCGGTTTGGTGTCTTATTGGAATTGTCATATACGCTGTGACACTCATGTGCAAAAACACGAAATAGCCTGACTCTGAAAAGAATGCAGACTATTTAGGGGAAATCGATAGATTGTTTGGGGGTGCCCAATGCAAACGGCTATGCTGAATGCGTTCTACCCATTCTTCTGATGGAATCGATTTCTTTCATGGCTGCAAACAACAATGTGGACATCAAGCTAGTTCAGCTGGTCAATACCAAGCTCACCATGCGAGGGATTCGTTCGCCATGCAACGTATCGGTGGCCTGCAAAGGTGGCGAGGTTACACTCACGGGAACCGTAGCCCAACCGCACCAAAAAAACTCGGCAGGAAGCGTTGCGCAGGGTGTGACGGGTGTAAAACGAGTCATCAATCAACTGACCGTCAAAGCCCAAGTTCGAACGTAGCGTACGCGCTGTGGCAATGCATCGATACTGTGATCTGCCGTCAAAATAGATTTCGGCCGATTTCGTAGCAACTGATTCGCCATTCAAGCGACAACTATCCTCGACGCAGGGAGGTGGAACCGCACGGTCCACTCGCGTCGAGCAAGATTTGCTAGAAATAGTGCAGATTATCGTTGGTTTCGTCGTCACTGGCATGAGTCGCCATCGAAGGCGACCGCATCGTTTGCCACAAAATGCGCCGTCACGGCGAAGAATACTTTAGCGTTCTGACCGCAGTCAATTTTGTCGCGTTTACTTCTCGCACATTAAAAAGGGGGTTTTATGCTATCACAACAACAACTCAATTCTTGGCTTGGGCAAAACATAGCGAATATTTGCTCAAATGGCTATGACAATTCAAGTCTCAATCATTGCGCGCATTTTGTTGGCCATGCACTCTCAATCGGCGTCGGATACACCTGCCGTCATCATACCGGCAGAAGCAATTTCGGTGCTTGTCTTCGTGTGCATGAACTCTTTGCTGCTTGTTCACAGCATGTCGAAGTGAATCAATGCAGTATTCATTATGAAGGGATCGTGTTTGTGAGTGCCGCGAGTTCTTTTGTGACCCAAAATGGTCGGGTTGCCATGCAGAATGTTCCGCGGAAGCATGTTGGGATGGTCTATCAAGGAAATGTCTGGCACTACTCCAATACCCAGGACATGGTGATAATGCAGCCGATGTCGCAGTTCTTGTTTCACTACAGGGGCCAACAAAATGCACTTTGGGTCGCCACACCGCCGAGCAACTACCGCGCTCGTACGTTTGGTGTCGATTGATGCATGCATCCGCTTGGCTGGCTAGAGGAGCCAAAACACGTCGCGACACTACTCATTCGGTCGGTCGGTCAACGGACCATTACTGGCGGTGTTCCGGTTTGCGTTGAAACGGGGCGCAGTTGCCCGGCCGATGGTGACCGAGGGTACAATCTTTGCACCACGGAGGAGAGACAAACATAGCCACGGGCAAGAAGGTTGCTTGTCCTACAAAATAAGCGGCTGAAACCGTGGACGCAAATGGTTTTCCCTTGCCTTGACCGTAGCGTTCGAGGTTTGGCTGTTCGAAATACAGTGGGGAATAACAAAAAGCCGGACTTTGCCAACAGTACCCGGCCGGACTCCATTCAAATTCTCCGTACATTCCAAGCTGACGGCGCATCGTAGGAAGCTGTTCAGCCGCTTCTAAGAAATTTCGGTTCGTGTTGGAGCGAAGGAACAGCATGGATGGATCAGCTGCCGGTCCGATCATGTTTTCGACGGATAACGGTCCCGCGAGCGACTTGGGTTGATTTCCGCTCGTCACGGGTTTGAGGGGCGAGACAGCAATCGGGTCTTTGGGTGCGTCGCTTGAACTAACACGGGCAACCACGGCATTCGAGAATTTGGGAATTGCTTTCAGTTCAATGAGCGACGTTGAATTGGAATTGGGTGCGTTGAATTCCGTTTCTCGCTGGGGAGGAGGTGTCAAGGACTTCACCGCTCCAAAGTTTTCCGTTCCCTGCATTTGAATTGGCGGAGCGAGAGGCTTGAGCGGTTCCAAGGCGAGAGTGGACTGTCCCAAGGATCTGTTCGATGCGACGCCCATAAGTAAAAGGGTGGGGAGAACACCAGCGACTGAGATTCTCACGAAAAGCATAATGCTGCCGTCCTTGGGCCGAGTTTGATGATCCATTCTTCAACCTGCTAAATCGGCAATCGCAACAATACCGGAACGGTATTTCCAGTTTAAATAGGGCCCTTTCCGAGGAGTGGAGAGGAAATCTTTGCTTATCTTACCCAGGTGCAATGCAGGCAAAGAAAAACTCAGTGACTTGAATAACTTCGTTGGCAGTTTGCTGAGCGCATTGGTATCATCGAATGGTTCTTTTCATCGTCCCACGCATTCCTCAATCCCATGGTAGTCCAGTCGCCTTTGTCTGCCTTGAATCGAAATCTGATCTTGTCCGTGCAAATGGGTCCGTGGCAGGGTAAAAGAATCGCCGTCCCGCCAGGACAGACTCTCACGGTAGGCAGGTTAGCTTCTGCTGCAAGCGTTGCTTTCGAAGCAGACGATTTCATGTCAAGCGTCCATTTTGAAGTCGAGAACCAAGGCTCTGTAGCGATCGCACGAGACTTGGATAGTCGGAACCGAACGTGGGTGAACAACAAAATCATATCGTCGGTCGAACTTCAAGAAGGGGACGAGATTCGCGCAGGGAAAACGCTGTTTAGTGTGGGATGGGAGCGATCACTTGTTGAGGATACGTTGCAGCCAACTTCGGATGTGTTTCACAAACTTGACACGAGCATGTCTTTTGAGCAGTTTCCGGTTCGCCCCACAACACCCGAGTACACGCAACCGCCGACCGACTATACAGAGTCGAAACCATGTGACTTCATGGAACAAGTGTCCTTGGGTCCGAGCGAAGGACTCCTTCAAAAAAGAGACGGAGACGAAGGTCCCTTGTATCCTGCTGAATACGCCATGGGGCCGTATGTTGAGACGAGTCAGGATCGGATCGCTGCACGAGTCGCTAACCATGAAAAAGACCCACCAAGCGATATCGATTTCTCTCAATTCGATAACTACAGCGCTGACCTAGACCACAGCCCAGTCAAATCACACGAGAACGAACGTCGACCAGGGAGCCGAGATCGCGCATCGATAAACTCGTCAATCTATCCTCCAACGAAGGAAACGTTCGATGCGGAGTCGATACCGAATTATTTCGAACCTGGCTCGGTTCATCCTTCGGGCGTTCGACGGCTGAATTTGTATCGTTCCCCAAGGGACTATTTTCCGAAATTTTTGGACTCGCTTCGTTCCGAAGGAGAATTCATAGTCGTTTCGCACTTTAGAAAACTAGGAATCAATGTACCCGATAGCATGGAAACGATATCGCTGTTTCCTAACCGTCCCAATGCGTCGCTTTATTTGCCGGTAGGGGTCTCAAGTGATGTTTGGCTTGGCGGCTTCAATCAACACTGGACTTCCAAGCTGGTGGAGTGTGATGGGTTGGTTGTCGTTTTTGGAGCGAATTGCACATCCATCGTGCAGCGGCTGAACGTGGCACCGCTCGCAGGTATTTCGCCGAAGGACGGCTTTGTGGGATGGTATTGGCCGACACAGTTGCAATCGATGATCGATCGGGTTTCGGAGAACGCGATCTCGGATTGGCTTGGCGACGACGAAATCGCTATTGTGTATCCCAACTTGGGTGAATCGATTATTTCAAGCATCTCGAAAGGTACCGCCAGCGCTCATCTGGCGAGCCTTGGGTTCCAGCAGTGATGATTGACTATCGAGCAGGAGTTCCAACTACGATATCACGATTCTCGGGTACTTTTTCGTAGTCTTGAGCGGAGACTCGTTTGACCGCATCTTCCATCGCATCTGCGTTGGGAGCCGTTTCTCGCAACCAAATGTTGCAATAGCGAAGTAGAGTTCCCTTCTCGACGTTCAGGTTGCGTAGTGCCAGTGCATACTCCACTTCCGCTTGGTGAAATCGAAGGCGCGCGTCCAGTAGACGTCGGTGTGTTTCCAAGCGGACGTCCAGTTCAGCGCGTTCGGCTCGATTTTCGACGGCGGCTTGAAAGGCATCCAATTGTTTGACGATGACTTTTAGTCGTTGGTGTTGTAAATCCAGGTTTTCAAACGCGCGCTTTGCCTCGTTCATGGCGTTGCTGAGGCCATAGTGCACGGCCCGTTCTTGTTCACGCAAAAGCTCGGTCTCTCTTGCCAGGGCTAGCTGTGAGTTGCGAACAGCAGCGTTGCCTCGTCGAAACCCGACTGGCATTTGATAGTCGAGTCCCAATCCCCATTCTTGTAAGTCGCCGTTGAAGGGCGAAGTCAAGTCCGCCCCGAAGCCACGCATCCGGTAGGTGGATACTGCGTCCAATTGGGGCTTGCGAAAATTCCGATTGGCAATCAGTTCTAACTCGCGTTGTTTGATCACCCACCGCTGCCTACGCAATTCCTCGCGTTGCTCCAACGCTTCTTGAATGGAACATTCCCAATCAAAAGCAATCTTGGCGACGGTTGGTCGGTCGATGGGATGAATGATGGAACCATCGTTGATGGGCAGGCCAATCAACAGTCTCAGTTTACGTTCGCCAACTCGCACACCGCCAGAACCGCGAAACGTACCTCCGGTGCTACCGTTGTTGGTACGAGTCCCATCGATGGGGCGACCGTTCAAAGAATCAATGACTTCCGACTGGAATCGGAGGACTTGCTCCTCGGCTTGTGCAATTTTGCCGCCAGACGTCTCGTCGGAAGGAAGTTTTCTGAGCGTTTCTTCGGCAATGTCCCTGACCTGGATGCGTGCGTCGAGGTCTCGATATGCATAGTAAAGATCCCAGTATGCGTTTTCGACTTCGGCTACGTAGTCTCGGACTGAGCGTTCGAAGTCGACCAAATTGATGTCTGTACGAACGCGGGAGAGAAGCACTCCGTTGAGTTGACCCGGTTGTGCTCCAGGTCCAGCGATGCGATTAAATTCCGTGCCTGCACCGAGTAATAAAGGTTGTCTCGCTTGCGCCTCGATAAAGCTATCCCACGATGCGTTACCAATCGAAGGTCGGTTCGAAGATTGGTTGTTGCGGTCGTAAACCGAGACGTGGCGGAGGGTGAACAACGCTCCCGTGGCGGAGCGTTTGTTGACACCAAATTGACTGGTGCTCAGGTTTTGTCTGAACTTCCCGTTGTTTCCGAAGAAACTGTTGTTGAATTCGCGATCGTTGCTGTCGTAGAAACTGGACGCGAAAAAGTTCGCGTCGAACGCGCTCAGGGCAGCTTCTTCACCAGAACGCGGATCGGTGTAGACAAGAGCCGTATCGAGATTCGTGACTGTGGACTGTGGACTGCGAACTACCGAAACGCCCAGATCTCGCATGGTGCGCGAATTGGCCAACGCTTCGTTGATGCAATCTTGCAGCGACATCCCTCGCACTCGTTCCGATGTGACGGACGAGTCGTCTAGATCAAAGGGGGAGTTGTGCTCCACGTAGGCATGCATATTGCCCGACGGGACAGCATTCGACGGAGTCAATTGCGTGTATGGCCCAGCTCCAGCAACCTGTTGCGCGGTGAATTGGTTTTTTGATTTCTGGAATTGGCAACCAAGGGCTGTGAAGCTAACCACCGCCGAGATTCCCAAGACTAAATGCGACCTACGCATCTGATAACCTTCGTGGCATGGTAACGGCTCACAAACTTTGTTCTTTTGGGCAAGTCAAGAAAAATGCACCAGTAAGTGTCTCTCATTGAATTTCGGTTCTTCCGACAGTGTTGTTTAACCCTTATTTCGCAGATGTTACGAAAATAGGCCTTTAATGCATGGATTCGAATTTAGCGAATGCTATTAAAAGGATGCTTATGACTGATCCGAGACATGTTTGTTGCCATCAATGGTAGGAATCTTTCGAAAATCGTCGTGACTAGAACTCCTTGTTGATCGACAATGGGAATTTTCGAAGTTGGATTAATTTTTTCTCACATCCCATGAATCAGCCTTTCGAACTTGCTTATTCCGTCGATGAAGCGGACCGCCTGTTGGATCGGCTTGAAAAGATCGCAAAGTCCGACACCAGCAACGAACTATTTTGGCAGCAAGCACTTGAAGGCTTACGGACGCTGACCGAATCCTCAGCGGCAGCGATGGTTCTCTTAGTACAAGAACGATGGGTGATCGTTCAGAGTAGTGGCTCTCGCGACTTGGTTGGTTCGATGGAAGTTGCGTTAACCGAAAAAAATCAAGAATTCCTAACGGAATTGGACTTTTTCGAATTGAGTCCGGACGAATGCTTTGGGGCCGTGCCAATCGCCGGAGTTGCAAAGCAATATGGATACATCTTGCTCGGGTTTCGACCGGCAATCCCACGCGAAACATGGACTCAAGTGCGCACGATTGCCGAGGCCTTTGCCGAGATTTGCTGGCTTAGGGTGAGCAAGCGGTGGGAAAAATGCTTTGGAAATCAGATGCAGTCTATCCGTGGTAGCGTCGAGCGAATGGTACGCTCAGCCTCGTTGCCTGAACTTCGAAGGGAGTTGGTCGATAGTTTAGTTTCCATCTTGCGAGCCGACAGGGGATCCTTAGTATCCGTTGGTAAGAGGCCCAATCTGGTTGCCTGCAGCGGTGTAGACGTGATCGATGCCGGTTCGACTACGGTGAAAGCGATCGAAAACGTGGCCCTGATTGCGATTTCTGAGAACGATCCGTTGTTAGGTACACCGAGCGAGTCAAGCGATCATCGCGACAGCAAAGCGCAGGTGGAAAGCGTTTCGGAATGTATTTCGGAAAACCGAGTTGTCCTGCCATGGAGTGAAGCAAGGAAGGCAAGAGATGTCATTGTCTTGGAATGGCAGCACCGAGGTGAGATGCTCGAGCAGATGCAAAACATGTCGAGCCTGCTAACGATTCTTCAGCCGGTTTGGCACCGACAACACCAATGGCTGAGCCTTTCACCTCGGATTAGGCGACTTTCCGACCGACGGAGTATTCCTGAGTTCTTTCAATACTCTAGCTTCCTAACGACGAGTCTCGGTGCGTGCCTCGTGCTTGCCCTGGTAGGCTGGCTGCTCTCGCGCCCCTATCCTATGGCCATTACATCGGATGCTTACTTGGAACCAGTTTCGATACGATCGGTATACGCGAATGCAGATGGTTTCATAGACCAGATACTCGTTGAGGACGGAGCACGCGTAGTTAAAGGGCAGGCGCTTGCCAAGCTTCGTTCGCCTGGGCTAGACTTGCAGATCGAAGAATCGCTCGGCAAGCTGCGAGCCATGGCCGAGAAGCGGAATGGGCTGGGTGTCTCGATCAACCAATTATCGAATCGACGTGCGGATTCTGAATCTTCCCAGACAAAGATCACTTCAGAAATGTTGATATTGGACGCGCAAGAAAAGCATGCGCAAGAGACGCTTGCATTTCTACGGCAGGAGCAAGAGCAGCTCGTGATGGAGTCGCCAATCGAGGGTGTCGTCGTTGCAACGGAATTGAAGCGAGAGCTCGAAAAGCGACCGGTCCGACGCGGTGACTCCATATTTCGTGTGGCGGCATTGGAGGGAGAGTGGCGATTGGCAATTCAAGTTGCGGATCGAGACACCCACTATGTCGGCGAGTATTATCCGAAGCGTGAAAGCAAGGTGGATTTTGTGTTTGATAGCTTGCCATCCGAGAGGTTCGACGCAGAGATTACCTGCATCACGCCTTCTGCCGAGAACGTGTTCGGAAAGGGGAGCTTCCAACAGGTATTCGCCGCCGTAAGTCGAGAAACGGCGGAACGAACGCATATGGGCGCAACAGCGAGGGTTACGTTTCATTGCGGACATCAACCTGCATGGTTTGTGTGGAGTCGTCCTCTCGTTGAATTCATACAGAAACGCACACGTTTGTTTTCAAAGACACCAAGCGTAGGAAAAGGTCCATGAAAATCATTGCTAGCATCCATCTTGACTGGGCAGGGACCGACGGATTGCGCCGAGTCTTGGGGTTGATGTTTCTCGTTATTCCCCTAACGAGTAGTTATGCACCGGCCCAAGAAGATGAGGCGATTGCAAAAGAACCTGCCGTTGCCAACAAACTATCTGTCCAAGGCGCTATTCTTAAGACGATCGAGACGACCACCATCGCTGCTCGAGTCTCCGGTGTATTGAGTTCCATCAAGGTTCGCGAAGGCACGCGTGTTAAGGCGGGCACCGAGATCGGCACGATGCACGATAGCGGTGTTCGAATTCAAGTCGAAAAGGCCAAAGTGGCTCTCGATCAAGTCAAGAAGAAACAGGCTAACGATATTGACAAGCGACTTGCAGCCAAGAGCTTGGCTGTTGCCAAGAATGAGTACGATCGAGCCCTCATCGCTAACGCGAAAGTCAGCGATGTTTATCCAAGGAACGAAGTGGACCGTTTGAAATTGATCATGGACCGAACGACTTTAGAAGTAGAACGCTCGGAATACGCTCGGGAACTTTTGTCCATGGATGTATCTATGGCGGATCTTGAGTACCAACAGAATCTAGAACTACTTCAGCGTCATTGCATCGTAGCAGCTTGCGACGGAGTGATTGTATCGGTGGATCGTCGACCTGGTGAATGGATCGAGATTGGTGGTGCCGTTGCGACCATTGTAGAGATCGACCGACTACGCATCGAGGGATTTATGTTGGCGAGCGACGCTTCACCTGAATTGATCGGGACCATGGCAAACGTCTCGGTCGAAAGTGTTAAGTCGATCATCGAGACGACCGCCGAAGTGGTCTTCATCAGTCCTGAAGTTAATCCGCTCAATTCGCAAGTGCGAGTTTTCCTCGAAGTAGACAATCGAGAAGGAAAGCTGCGGCCAGGTCTGCGTCCTAAAGTCCTGCTAAACGCTATACCATGAGCCATTTGTTGGACGATTCCATTTTAGAATCGCAATCTCCTAGGTTGAGATCAGACATTTCGTGGATTCGGTACTCGGATCAAGGACGCTGGGTGGCGCTCGATTCGATTTCCTCTGCGTTCTATTACTTCAGTCAGTTTGAGCACGACGTAGTCTGTCTGATGGATGGGACCAGAAACATTCGCGAAATCATCGAGACGATCAATGTACGATGGTTGGGAAAACCAATCACTGTTGCATGGCTGCAGCTTTTCTTGGCAAGACTCGGTCATTGCAATTTACTGCACCCGAGCTTGAAGCTGATTGGGGCAAGATCGCCAGGGAACACATGGCGATCGAGCTGGTTGCTGCAGACAGTATTGAATCCATTGGCAATTCGCGTACCCGTGTTGCGCACTGGACGTCATCCCATTTGGGCCAAGCTTCTGGCTCATTTGCTTTGGAACCCTATCGCAGTCGCCACTTGTTTTATTTTGCTTTTGACGAGCATGACGCTGGTGATTGGCAAAGTGCTCCAGGAGCCCAGCTATGCGTTTCAGGATCTTGAGAGGATCCAGGGGGATCGGTGGATGATTCTGATCGGCATCTATGTGCTCATCAAATCGCTCCACGAGATGGGACATTATCTCGCATGTGTGAAATGGGGCGTAGCATGCAAAGAAATTGGAATACTGCTGTTGTTCTTTGCCCCGTCGCTGTATTGCGATACGACGGATTCTTGGAAATTGACTTCTAAATGGCACCGAGCAGCCATCGCAGCCGCCGGAATGTATATCGAGCTTTGGATCGCGGGAATCGCTGGAATTGTCTATCTCAACACCCAAGTCGGCCTTTGGCATACCGTGTCTGCTCAGGCCATCATGGTATGCACGCTGAGCACACTCGTCGTCAATGGTAATCCGTTCTTTCGTTACGACGGCTACTACATCTTGTCGGATCTATGGGGCGTACCCAATTTGGCTAAACAATGCAATACGGCGATGTGGCAGTCGGCGGTCTATTGGCTTGGCGGCCGCAGTCCCGATCCATACAGCTTCGATCGACCGTTATATCAATTGGTTGCCTTTGGGATCGTATCAGCTCTATATCGACTCATGGTGATGTTCCTGATCGTTGCCTTGGTTTGGAATGTATTGATACCCAATGGTCTGGGCGGATTGGCGATGTTGATTCTGTCAACGATGGCATTTGGGTTGCTCTTGGTAAGCGTGCGGTTTTCACAATCGATCATGACAGAATTCTTTGTTTCCAAACCGATTCGCTTACTCCGATTCGCAATGCTCGTGTTGGCGATGGTTGGGATTCTTTGGGTTGCGTTTTTTGTGCCGGTACCGCTGACGATTAGGTCGCGGGGGTTTATCGATTGTGATGGACGGATCCCGATCTATTGCCAGGAAACAGCGAGACTCAAGTCGGTGGGTGAGATCAACCGACGAGTACCGCAGGGAACACTGTTATTCGAATTCGAGAATCCAGACAAACGCAAAGAGTTGATGGATTTGGAGCACGAACTAGCGATCATCGGAGTCAAGATTCAGATCCTTCAGCAGGCGATGGTCAGTGAGTCCTCGGCAGCTTTCGAATTGCCAACACTCCTCGAACTTCAAAAAGAGCTGGAGGCAAAGCGATGGTTGTTAAGGCGCGTGCTTGACTCGTTAAAGCAGACTGCGGCAACGGAAGGGATCTTTTTCCCGACATCGATTCCAGTTGCCCCACCCAAAGCATCGGGCAGAAAAAACGCTCAGCCAGGACACGCGATTCAAGAATCCAACCTGGGACTGGTCGTAGAGCGAGGAACTCAGGTGGGCTGGTTTGCTTCGGATTCGAAAATGGTTGCTCATGCAATCGTGTCGGAACAAGACGCTCGCTCGATTCGTCCGGGAATGGAAGCATATTTCGTGACAGATTCGAAAACCGACAATCGAATTCCAGGGCGGGTAAAGGCGATATCTCCGGCACCTCTAGCAGACTTCCCATCGGAACTGCTTGGGGACTCGGGATTGATCGGCATACGAGACGAACGAGGAAAGCTGGTTCTTGAGACTCCGCATTATCTTGCAATCATCGAGCCCACTCGGGAGTTTCGCGATGGCGTACGAGGCGGGGCCGTGGACGTGGAATTCCGCCTTGCAAATCGAACGCTTACGAACATTATTGTAGATTTTTTGTCAACAAAATTTCAACGAGGTCGCTAATCCGATAGTTCGGCGTTGGGCAAATTTTCGAAATCTTGGCGAAATGTGATGGAAATCCGGAACCCAAACCTTACAACTTGCGAGAACAACATCTAACCGTCGTTGGTTCCGAGCTAGGGTCGTGCCTGGATGCTATGATGCGGCGTTGCTTCATCGGCACTAGTGCGTTGTCCAGCTTAGATTTTTGGGTAGTGGACCTTGTTAAAGGTCCTGTGGTTCAGGGATCTTTAACAAGATCCACTACGTCCAACCCCA
>JBEBHM010000699.1:0-4621 GCA_040080875.1 Pirellula sp. | reverse complement strand
ATCTCCAACCGGACAAAACTGAGTTTCAGCAAGTCGTCGACATTTCAGGCATTTCAGTTAGATCCAAGGAACCAACTCGCTTGTTACGACTGGCCATACACGGAAAACCCGTTGAACCTTTTTCGTTCGATAAACGCATTGTTGCGGTTGATCCAGAAAAAGACCAAATCGTTGGAGGCAAAGCGGTACTCAAAATGACGCTTATCGACGGCGTCCGAATTGATGCGGTCGACGTTTCATTTGACCATTCGGGAACGCAACACGATTTTGATCGAGGAAAGTTGATTTTGACGTTGAAGTCGATTCCCTCCGTACTTAGTCCAGGTGACAGGAACTATCCACTTCAGCGCCATACTTGTTTGATAACGGTTAGGTTCACCAAGGATGGAGTTTCGGGAGCTTTTATCTCGGAAGTCTATTTAGATTCACCGGGGAAAGTAAGACTGGTTCCGTCCCAGTTAACGTTCCGTAAATCGTCAAATCTCGATAGTTGGCAGGCTCATTGTCTTTTGGTGGATTCTGTTGATCGAAGTGGGGAATCGTCTAGCCTCTATGACGCCGATCTGATGGTCGAAAAGGAAGTGCTTGCTGTTCCGATTTCGGCAAAAAAAATTGGCCCAACCAAGTCACTATTGGAATTCAGCATACCGGCGGCTGTAACGGAACGAATCGCTGGGAAAGAATGCATACTTCAATTGAGAGAAAAGTCGCACTCAACCTCAACTGTGTTGGTTGAGTGCAAGGTTAATTTCTTTGAGTAACAGGGAGTTTGATAATGCGTAGGTTTATTGCCGGCTTAACAACATTGATCGTTCTTGCATCCTGGATAGGAATTCACGCTATCTATGGAGAAGATATCATTCTGAATCCTTCAGGATGTACAAAAAAACCCGCTACGGTGCAGGATGCTTGCCCGGATTCAACGTTGGCCACTTGTTTCGGTACCAACTGCACACCGGCTGGGGTCGGTGGATGCGAGTTTCCGGCCCCATTCGAGGCGAAATTTTTTGACGTCGTACCATTTGCGGATTCGAGCTCATCCATCGAAAACCCAGCGCCGGTTGGCCCAGGCGAAAGTGGGTACGCAGCCGAACGGATCGAAGGATCTCAAATCCTCTGTTTCGAACGACGACCATGTGAGTGTGCTGAAGGCGAGAATGGCAATCCATCAGAATGCAAAGTAACAGCCTACCTATACAAGGCGTATGTAGTTGCTTGGCAAGAGAAGCAAAGCCCAACGTGTATGGGCCCGGAATAATCGAGATGACAGAAGCTTCAGGAATAGGAGGATCAAAGTGCTTATTCGTGTTGCCACATTTTTGTGGCTGGGAAGTGTTTGTTTCGCCGCGATCGCAGACGATAGCGAGGAGCGCATGCTCGACTTTCTCATCCACCAGAAGAGACTTTCGGAAGGGTTTAACGTCAGTATCCATGTGAAAGCCATTGGCCAGCGAGAGGGGCAGCCGATGGGAACATACGAAAGTTTCCAGCGCCTGATCATTGCGGATGCTGGGAAAAAACAGCGTATTGATGCGCAGTGCAATGACCTATTCACGGCATTCAATCCACGAACGGACACGTACGAGTCGCAGCTTTGGCTGCCCGTAGAGTGTCGCTATGTGAACTTCTTGCATACCAGGGCGGAGATAAAACTTTTTGAAGTTCGTGCCGGGCAATCCGAATGCCGAACGATTTCACATCGTGTACATCCGTTTGTGCTTTCGACGACTAATTGGGGAGGAACTTTGTCCGATACCAGCCTCGGTCTATTCGCATTAGACAATGTGGTTTTGCGCGAGGATGAGCTACGCGATGGGAGTCTCATCAGTGTCATGCGAAGTGGCAATAGCAAGGCCGGCAGTGAGGTTGTATTTGGCGACGAACCAAAATGGGGTCCAACGAAAATCAAGATGTATACGCGGAGAGACCGCTCATTGCCTAAGGGGCGAGATATTAACGACGCGGACGTAAAAGGCTGGCTTCACTATTGCACCACGACGACCGAGTGGACGCAACATGAGGAATCGAAGAATTTTGTTCCGAAAACGGTGCGTGTCGAGGAAATCGACAACGGGAGATCTGACTCTAAGGAGATTGATTTTACGGATTGGAAGTTCGGAAAAGAGGTTGACTTGACGTTGCTGGATCCTGTCAATTTCCAATTGGACAAGATCAAGACGCAGTGTGACTTCGTCGCAATGCGCAAGAAATTTGAAAAGTTCGATGAAGAACGCGATGCAAAGCAACTTGAAAAATCACGCAAGAAATAACTGCCTAAGTGCTGCAGTATCGAATGGCGAGTGACAAGCAACCCGTTGCTGGTCGGTGCGTTGATGTTTGACAACAAGTTGCGTGTCACGGTGGGCACGCCATAGGTGTAGTCGGAACACTCAATGAAACTGTCAATTGGAGTCGCCGTCGATCATCTCACTCAAATCCAAGACTCGGTAGAAAAAGGGCTCGTCTTCGACGCTTCTGGAGAGGTCGCAAAAGCGGATTAAGACGGGTAGCATTGCGAACCCTCTTGGTGTCTTGATTTTCTTGGTTTTTTTCAGCAACTTCATCGATGACCTCATGGCCGAGGGTGCCGGTCGAGAACTTGATCTCGCATACAAAAATGGTCTTGGAGCGAGTTTGGATCATATAGTCGACTTGCACGCCCGAAAGAGCTTTGGTGGCTCGTTGCTGAAACGGGCCATCGCACAAACCATCTTGATCCTCGAGGCCAAGCTTGTTCCAAATCCAATTCCGATTGTTGATCACAAGGTTTTCGACTTGGAGCGCTATTAGAGAACGCCAGTTGTCAGGATAAAACCGTCGAAGGTCCGATTTGTCGCTCGTGGCGATCCGCCCGAGCATTGGCTCAATGCTCAACCACCGCGTCTCGCTGGCTCTGTGACGAAACTCCTGCAACAGGCGCCAACCCGATCAATTGAACCAAGCGGCGAGAGGCTGCAAATTGTTGGGCCAGAGTGCTTTTCCCAATGCGTCGTCGCCCCTTGATGACGAACAAGGCAGCACCGTCGGCGGCGTTTGCTGCCTCCTCCATCAAACTCAATTCTCGTTATCGACCAACAAATACCGGCGGCATAGCGAACTTCCTCGTTTTTGATATTTTGCAAAAACGAGGAAGAAACTCAAAAACACCCGAACACTGTGCCGAGGTACACGACCGCGATGGTTGCCACGATGGGGCCGACCACGGTAACCACAAAAATGTCTTTGTAGCTTTGGCGGTGGGTGGTTCCGCAGATCAATAACAACGTGATGAGAGCTCCGTTATGCGGCAAGCTATCGAGCCCTCCACACGACATGGATGCAACCCGATGCAGCAGTTGTGGGTCGATCCCTTTCTCCAGCGCCTGTTGATAATACGTTTCGCCGAGTGCCCTGAGCGCGATGCTCAGACCACCCGATGCCGAACCGGTAATACCAGACAGCGCGTTCACCGCGATGGACTCGGATATGAGGGGATTGCCAGGCGCGATTCCCATGACGAACTTTTGCACGATCGTAAAACCGGCAAGCGCTCGGATGGTATTGCCGTAACCGTATTCGGATGCGGTGTTGAACAACGGTAACAGCGAAGTCCTCGCACCATCGGCCAGAGAGAGCTTGATCCTCTCCATCGATCGAAAGTGCAACGCGATGGTGACCAGCACCGCGATCAGCATCGAGACGATGGTTGACCAGGCTCCTATTACTTTTGGCAGTTCTGTCTTTCCAAATTGCTCTTGAGCTAAATAGCTCGTGTCCCACGTGGGAATGATCCATTGCGAGAAAACGTAGTTCAAACCGATCACACAAACAATGGGAACCAATGCGCTCCACAGGCTCGGCAATGCAGCCGCCTCCATCGACTGGTTCTCGCTCTCGGGCGTATCTCCTGGCTGAAGAAGCCCAAAGCCCTCCTTGTTTTTTTTGGCTTGATTGGCTCGATAACTTAGCCAAGACATTCCAATTGCAAACATCATGGCGCCGCCGATACACCCCAATCCCGGCGCTGCAAATACATTGGTACGAAAGAACTGCATCGGGATCTGATTCTGAATTTGCACCGTTCCTGGCAGCGCCGTCATCGTATAGGTAAAGGAGCCAAGTCCGATCGCTCCCGGGATCAACCTGCGTGGCAAATCGGCTTGCCGAAAGAGCGATCGTGACACAGGAAAGACCGCAAAAACGACAACGAACAAGGAGACTCCACCGTAGGTCAAAATCGTGCAGCTGAGCACCACTGCCAACACCGTTCGCTGAATGCCGAGAAACCCGACCACCGAGTGTGCTATCTTGGTCGCCGCTCCGGAGTCCTCCATGAGTTTTCCGAAGATGGCTCCGAGCATAAACAATGGGAAGTAATCTTTTACAAATTGCCCCACGCTGGCCATGAAGATTTGCGTGTAAGTTCCAAGGAGCGGCAGGTTGCCATCTAACAAAACTGCCAGCATGGCGCACAAGGGAGCTAGCACAAGGACGCTAACATTGCGATACGCAAGGTAGATTAGCACGGCCAGCGATAGAACAATACCTGCGACACTTATCATGCGTGCAATTCTCTAGACGAAAGTGAGTGAACGGCCGGCCCAACAGGAACGGCAATATACTCCATTTCCATGATGTAGCC
>JBEBHM010000698.1:0-4621 GCA_040080875.1 Pirellula sp. | reverse complement strand
GTGCGAACGCTACCGCGAAACGTTCGGCGAAGAGACGAACGCTCGCAACAAACGGTGGCTGGTCAAACGTATTGCTTGGAAACTACAAGCGAACGCAGAAGGAGACATCTCGGAACGAGCCAGACGCCTGGCTACCGAGCTTGCCTTATCCACCGACATTCGCTCGTCCGTCCCGAAGATTCAGATACTTCGACAAGAGCTCGCTGTTCAAGCTGCTCACCAATATCACCTACCTTGGCAAGATTCGGTACAAAGAAGAAATCCACCAGGGAGAACACCAAGCAATCGTACCAGAGGAGCTTTGGAACAACGTCAACAAGAAGCTCAAACACAACGGCAAGACCGGTGGCATCGCCGTCCGAAACAAGTTTGGCGCGTTACTCAAAGGACTCGTACGCTGCGTTGCTTGCAATTGTGCCATGACACCCAAAACGGGCCGGAGGCAAGAGGCAAAATGCGATTGGTCTCACTCCGGCCTCCAGCCTCCGGTCTCCAGCCTGGAATGCGCCAGAGTAACCCAGATCATGAACCTACGATTGCTCGCCCCTGGCCTGCAAGAGCAACTCCTGAACTTTCCCAGAGTCGAGCGAGGTCAAGATTCACTTTGCCTGAGGAAAATTCAGTCAATCGCACTTGAACCTGATTGGAAACAGCAGCGAGAGATGTGGAAGGATTTGTCGATTTTGTAGCCACCGACTGGAATCACGATTCAGTGAGGTCGATTCCTCATTGTTCCGGCTTAGGTTCCTTTTTTGCTGCGTTCCGACAACGGTCGCTACAGAATCAAACCTGCTCCCAGACCTTCTCCCACTTCTTTCGCCATGCAAACGGTCGCTGACAATAACCGCAGATTTTCTCTGGTAGTTGGGGTTTCTTGTGAGCCATTGTAGGAAGCAAGCGTTAACCGTGATTGGAATTGACGGTTCAACAGGACTGTATTTTTGTTGCAACATGCCGCACGTGAGCGCGGCGTGCCGCCATTCTCGATTCGGATCTCGCAAAAGCGGCATTAGG
Organism: Pirellula sp.; assembly: GCA_040080875.1. Taxonomy (GTDB): domain Bacteria; phylum Planctomycetota; class Planctomycetia; order Pirellulales; family Pirellulaceae; genus JBKCUI01. The sequence goes on along the minus strand of JBEBHM010000698.1, from coordinate 3,607 downwards.
CTACGGTTACTCATGTCCGCTGCTGGAACATCGGTTCTCGATAAGCGATTCCCAATCAAAGGCAATCCATGCTCAAAAACCACTGTAAGATGGACAGCTACTTCCTTAACCGAGGTGCTGGTGGATAATTCGCCGATTCCAACTTGAAGTCGATCACATTGTTGCCGCCTTTGACATCTGCAGTGAGTTTGGAGCCATCAGCCACACTCGGTGGCATCATTTCTTTGGCCCCTTCGGAGGACTCCATTCCACCAATGGTAGAAACAAATACCTTATGCTGACCGACCTTTGCACCCAAAGTGTGGGCGTTGTAGATTAGGACGTATTGCCCTTTGTCATCGGTCATTCCCGATGATGGTCGTCCCTCCGGTGGCTGAAAACTGACGAGCGCTTTAGAAACAGGAATCCCGTCAAGTGTTACTAAACCAGAAACCTTTCCCGTTTCAGGTTGGTCGGTTCCGTTGTTGCTGCAACCGGCGACGGGCACAATGCATGGAATTGATGCAATAATCAAGAGCAGTTTGCGAAGCGAGAAAAGCATGGAAGTAACACAATTCCAATTCAGGAAGACAGGGACCGCTGCAAACGACTTGAAGTCGATCCCGGCATGTGAGGTAGAAGCTAACACTTACTTAGAATTCACCGACAACCTGACCATCATTGATGGAAAATAGTCGTTCGTAAGTGCTGTCCACATTTGGAATGATCACACTCTGAGCAGGCGGTTGATGATCAATGTTTTCGCTAATGAAATGAACGGAACCGTCCATGAAAACGAACTGAGCGCCACCGACGTGCCGACTGCTGAATCCTCTAGGACATTGAACGGCGCTAACGCAGTTCAGTGGATATTTTCCACATCCGTGCGATTCCACGAGTCCCCGATTCGTTTCGTTTCCACCGCCGTCCTGTTGCATGAATACTAATGCCGCCTGAGTCGCAAACGAACCGCCTGAAGGATTGTTCAGTTCCCAGGCACGCTCGCCAATGCCAATCGTGTTGCTGGTGCCATCTGTGATATCACCAAGTCGAATGCGGCTATTGTTGTAAAACACACCATCACGGAGCGTGGGCTGTGGTCGGAGTTCACCACTGCTATTGTTGGCGACGTAATTCGAGAGCGCGAGGGCCTCGCCCGTCGCTACTCCGCCAACTCGTCGGTTCGTTCCGGTATTGAGGCTGGGCCCCGTGTCTGAAGGGCAGCGGTAGACAGTAAGCGGCGTTTTTAAGGCTGCCAGTTGTGCTGGGGTTGCCAAAGCTACAGACGGACGGGTCGGACCAGGATTGAGAATGTTATACAACGGCGTTTGTTCCAAGTAAGGCAATAGCATGGTCCCCCAGGTCCAATTGTATTCCATTGACAAATTGGTGTTGTTAGACGGAGGAACATATGGTTCCTGATAAACCATTCCGGGAGGACAGGTGTTATGAGCACCGTGGTAATTGTGCAACGCCAGTCCAAACTGCTTGAGATTGTTCGAACATTGCATCCGGCGCGCCGCTTCACGTGCGGCTTGTACCGCAGGTAGCAGTAGCCCAACCAAAACTCCGATAATGGCAATGACCACCAGCAGTTCGACCAATGTAAATGCGTGTCGGCCGAAGCTTCGACTTTTTTTTGAATCGCAGAACATAATCTACTCCTCAATTGAATGGAACAAGATGAATAAAAAGGCAAATTTAAGGTGTGCGTGAAATTTGTCCGCTAGAGATTGCTATCGCCTTCGACGGTGGACATTGTTTGGAGCAGACTTTTTCGATATCCTCGTCGCCTGAAATCTACACTTACAAACGTACAGTCAGTAGGTCATCCGGTCTTGGTCTTTTCAATCGAGTTTCAGTCGACATGCGCACAACTGAAAGTTTCGTTACACGTAATCTCTCGTTTAGCGACGGGATTTATGCACACGGAGTTTCGTACGCAGGTGACATGCAAGCGGATAGTTGAGTAGCTCATTCACCGGTCGAATTGCTGCGACTCCGGCCGGTCGATTTGGACTGTTCTAGGAGAGCGTTCAATTCGGCAACAATGATTGGTTCTTTTGCGTACAGGTTGCTGGTTTCACCGGGATCGGTGGCCAGATGATAGAGCTGCCCAGGTGCAGCGGGCACAGCTTCGGGAAGCATGAAAGGCTTTAAGTCAGGGTTATTCTCGTAGCGATTCCCGCCAGAGCCGATATGGTCAAGGTACTTCCAATCGCCTCGCCGGATCGCAAGTGTGCGTTGTCCACTAAAAGCCTGAGTCAACAAGTACGGACGAATCGCCGGAGTGTTTTGATCGAGCAACGCTGGGAGCAGATTGAAACTGTCCTCGGCTGCGTCGTTTGGAAGTTTGAAATCAACAATTGCAGCGATGGTCGCCATCACATCAGTCAGGCTGGTGAGCTGCGAATTTTGCGTGTTCGCCGGAACGTTGCCAGGCCAACGGGTGATGAAGGGAACTCGGTGTCCCCCTTCCCAGTTGTCACGTTTGATTCCACGCCAGGGGCGAGCAGGATCATGATTGTGATCAGCACGCATATGTACGGCACTCGCGATTTCCGGACCGTTGTCGCTGGTAAAGATCACCAGCGTGTTGTCGGCAATTCCGAGCCGTTCCAAAGTCTTCATCAGTTCGCCGACGACGTAGTCCAATTCGAGAATAAAGTCACCGTGCGGTCCGGACTGTGACTTCCCTTGAAACTGCTTCGCTGCAAACGAAGGGAGATGAACGGCCTGCGCGGAATGAAAGAGAAAGAACGGTTTGTCTCGTGATTCGTGTACATGGGTTTCGAGAAACTTGCGGCTCTTTTCCAGGAGCACGAGATCAATCTCCTCCATCGCAAAGTCCCGCGCGATGAGTCCAGTTCGACAATCGTTTGCGTAGGGATGTTTAGGCAGACCGGATTTGTCGAGCAATTGAGTCGGTGGCGTGGGTACTCGGTCATTGTCGATGAAGGCATACAGCCAGTCAGTCGTCGGACAACATGCTGTTCCAAAAAACGACTCAAATCCGTGATCCACCGGTCCGCCTTCAACGCGGCGACTGAAGTCAACCTTCCGTACCGCGTCCAGGTCATTGCCTCGAACAGGGTTTCCATCGCGGTCGAAGAACGTCAACCCGACATGCCACTTTCCCACACAGGCAGTGGAATAGCCTTGCTTGAGCAGCATCTCAGGCAACGTCAGTCGGTCTGCCGCGATCAAGGAAGGTCCGCCAACACCGGAAAAAACAGTGCCGCCGTTCGGCACTCGAAACGGCATTTGCCCTGTTAGTAGACCATACCGTGTGGGCGTACAAACCGTGCAGGGACTATGCGCATCTGTGAATCGCATGCCTTCGCTCGCGAGACGATCCAGATTGGGAGTCGCAATTCGTGATTTTTCGTTGTAACAATGAACGTCGCCGTACCCAAGATCATCGGCAAGAATCAGCACGATGTTTGGACGTTCCGCCGCAGTGATCGCGAGGCCACTCAATAAGTGAATTCCTAGCATCAAGAGACCAGACAGCAACGGCAGACATTGTGGGCGATTCAGGAATGTGATAATCATTTGTACGATCCTCTCCGAAATGGTGACGCTTTGAAAGATACTGCATGATACCTGGGCTATGGGGAACTGGGAG